>CBDUUY010000053.1:0-11457 GCA_965370535.1 uncultured bacterium | reverse complement strand
GCATCGAACCCCTGGAAGGAAAACCGGCGGGCTCGTCACGCCCGGCGATACGGAGCCGTTCGGGCCGTATCACGGCGCGGTGCACCAACATGATGCCGAGACCCATCAGGAACAAGACCCCGGCGCCATCGGCCAGCAACGAGAAGGCCCGGTAGAAGCCGCCGTGCATGAAGGTCCATTCCGGCTTGAGTGGATGGAGGATGTCGGCATCCACCAGCACGACGAGGGTGACGACGAACAGGCCGATGAACCCCCAGAACACCGCCAGGTGACCGATGCCGGCGACCGGGTCACCCCGCAGCACGGTGCGCTGAGACAACACGTCGAACGCCGCCTTCGCCCAGCTACGCAATGAAGGCAGATCTCCCGGATCGGAGCGGCCGGAACGGTACCTCCGCCACCTGCCTCTCACCCCGCCGACGAAGACCAACATCGCAACGGCCAGGGTCACGTAGAAGGCGACCTTCAGCCAGAGGGGCAGGGAGTAGAAGTACGCTCTCGTGACTTCGGTGGGTTCCACGCCTTCTCCTCCCTCAACCCTCCTTGGCTTCCTGCACCAGATCTATCAACTCGCTTGCCACATCGAGCAGATCGGCCTCAACGCCAAAATCGGCCGTTCGGAAGATGGGTGCCTCCGGGTCGGTGTTCACGGCAATGATCAGATCGGCGTCGCGCATGCCCTCTATGTGCTCGGGAGCTCCGCTGATGCCCAGCGCCAGATACAGCCTCGGCTTGACCTGGAGCCCGGACTTCCCGACCTGCCGCGACAACGGCAGCCAGTCCTGGTCGATGGCGGGCCGGGACCCGCAGACCACGCCGCCCAGCAGTTCTGCCAGTTCCTCGGCCAAATCGAGGTTGGCCTCCCCCTGCAACCCCCGGCCGACGGCTACCAGGACATCCTGACGGGTGATGTCGATGTCACCGGCATCGGGTTCCACGTATTCCACGAACCGAACCGCCCGATCGCGCAGCTCGATGGAGATCCTGTCCATCGGCGGAGAACCATCCCGGCGCCCCGCATCGGCCGGACGGGCGCCGGGAAGAATGCTGAAGACCGCCGTCTCGCCTGCCGGCCGTACGGTCACCTCCATCTTCCCGCCGTACAGCAGGCACTTCGCCTCCAGGTCTCCGTCTTCCACCGCCACGTCGAGGCAGGAGTTGACGAGGGGTACCCCCGACACAGCCGGGAGCAGGCCGACCAGGTCCCACGAGACGTTGCTCAGAGCCAACAGCACGGCGCGGGGGTGGTGCTCGGCTATCAGATCGGCGAGTGCCGCGCTCATCGCCCCCAATTCCCCATCCACCGAAGCCGGTGATTCCACCAGGATCACCGCATCGGCGGCCCCCAACTGATCCGCCAGCGGGGAGACCCCACTCCCCATCAGAACGGCCGTCAACCCGACACCGAACCCGTCGGCCAGCTCTCTCCCCAGGGCAAGCGTCTCGAACGCCGCATCGGTCAGCTCGCCTCTCCAGTTCTCCGCAAGAACCCAGATTGCACCAGCCATCTCGCCTCCTACACCAGCCCGCGGCCCGACAGGATCTCGACGATCCGTGCTGCCGCTTCGGCGGGGTCGCTTCCCAGCATCTCGGCACGATCGGTAGTCGCCGGAACTGCCATCCCCAAGATCGGAGACCGGGTGGTGGCCGGCTCGCCTGCGGCGGCTGCCTCCTCGATGTCTCCCGACTGTTTGGCGGCTCGTACCTTCGCCACGGGGACATACCGGGGTGGTTTCTCGGCGGCCTGGATTCCCAGGACCGCCGGCACATCCACCTCGTAGCGTCCTCTGACACCGCCGGAGAACTCCCTCAAGACGATGGCCGTCCCTCCGTCGCCGATCTCGATGGCGGTCACCAACCCCAGATACGGGTTCCCCAGTTCGTGTGCCAGCAGTGGCGCCAGTTGGCCATCGAGATCGTCTATCGATTGGCAACCGGTGAGCATCAGGTCGACCGGCAGCAGCCCATCGATCGATTCCAACGATCCGGCCAGCACCGAGGCCAGCCCCAGAGTGGTGAGCCCGGCGGATGCCCCGGCGACCTTCACAACCCGATCGGCGCCCTTGGCCAGTGAAGCAAACAAGGCATCGTCTATCTCGGGGCCGTCGACGGCCACAACCGACACCGTCCCCCCGTGACGGTCCCGGAGGATGAGAGCCTCCTCCAGGGCGTGTTCGTCGCTCTCGTTGGCGATGAGCCGGAGGAACTCCGTATCGAGCGACATCCCGTCCGGCCCGACCTCCAGCTCCTCGACGACGTCGGGGACCATCCTCAACAGCACCAGGATCTTCAACTCGCCCATTCGCTCCTCCCGATCACCCCATCGCTTCTGCCACGAGCTCCGTCACATCCCTCACCACCATGCGGTCGTCGTATCCGAGCACCTTCAGCGAATCCTCAAATCGGGGAACCTCATACGGGCACGACACAGCGAGAACATCGGCCCCGGTCTCGGCGGCTTCTGCCACCCGCCGATCGGAGAGACGGTCGGCGCCCCTCGCCTTGTAGAAGGTATCCAGCCACATCCCTCCTCCACCGCCGCCGCAGCAGATCGTGTTGAGCCCGTGATGGGCCATCTCGACCAGTTCCACACCAGGCAGCGACGCCAGGATCGACCTGGGCTCCTCGATGATCCCGCTGTGACGGCCGAGGACACACGAGTCGTGGTAGGTGATGGTCTTGCCCAACTCATGGGTGAGCAGGGGCTCCAACCGATCGAAATGGCGGGCGATGAACGGCGTCGTGTGCTCGACCGGCCTGTCGAAACCGGCCTCCGGGTAATGGAAGGCCAGCGCGTCGAAGGCGTGAGGATCTGACGTGATGACCCGTTCGAACTCATAGCGGTCGAGGACCTCCATGTTCTTGTCACGGAGCATCTCGAAGAGTCCCGCCTCACCGGTGAGCCGGGCGCTCTCACCCAGGCACCGCTCCTCGTTCCCCAGCACGGCAAAATCGATCCCGAGGGCGTTCAGCAACTTGGCTGTGGCGACGGCGTTCTCCTTGCCCCGTGGGTAATAGCTGGCGTAGCACTCGACGATCCACAGCACGTCCACGGACCTGTCGATCTCCTTCATGATCGGGACCTCGGCCCCGGCCTCCTCGATCCAGGCGGCGCGCTTGCGGGGCGACTCCCCCATCGGATTCCCGTATCGCATCGTCGATTCGAGAGCGGTCTGCAACTCGGCCGGCACCTCGGGCAGCCTGAGGAAGACCTGTTCCTTCACCAGCGGCAACAGGACATCGGTGAGGGCGATACCGCGAGGGCACTTGGCCCAGCACGCGTAGCAGGTGACGCAGTTGAGCAGATCGTCTCCATCCAGCACCTCATCGATCAACCCGGCCCGCAGTTTGGTGATCAACATGCGCGGGGTGTGCTCCATGATGTCGCCGTAGGGGCAGGTGGCCGCACAGACACCGCACTGGATGCAACTCATCAGCCTCTTGCCCTCGGGATGATCGAGCAGCGTTTCGAGGGTCAGGACCGTTGGATCCGCAACCGCCTGTGCCATCGGGGACTCCTTACCTCACACTCTCCGGGGGCCCGCGACGCGAGCGGGCCGCCGGCGATCCGGCGGCCCTTGATAGGAAGACGACGGCGAGCGAGATGAATCCATCGGGCACCCCTCCGGCCCTCCGGCATCCCGCGTCGTCGGTGCTCGTGCTTGCACAGGCCCCCTGTGTTTCTGGCCCAAGCGTGGTCACACTCAATAGAGATGGATAGTGCCATTAGTCCCTTAGTCGCTTTGAGCGTTGCTCAGATTTTCGGGCGGCCCGGAGCCTTGGAGAGCGCGGTGGAGAGGTCTCCGGAATCTGGACGGAACCCGTGATCCAGCGGTCGGGTCGGGAATACCCGTTGGCCGCCGAACAGAGTCGCCCCGGCCGGTTCGAAATCGACCACCAGGCGTCACAGCACTCGGGTGACGCGGTGGCCTCCGCTCTCCAACGTTGTGATCAGCGCTGTGATGATCCGGTGATGGCGACGCGTATGACGACACCTCCCTTTGCCCGGAAGCCGATGTCCATCAGTCCCCGTACCAGCACCGGAGTGCCTCGTCGACCCGATCCCGCCAAAGATCGGTCATCGCCTTCACGGCGTCGGGGTGAGCATCGAAGTCGCCCGGCATGATCGGCCGGCACACCTCGGCATGGATCGGACGCCGATCGACACCTCCGTTTCCCCGCCCCATTGCCTCGTCGGAGCCTGCGATGGCAACCGGGACCAACGGCACCCCAACACGCCGAGCCAACCAGGCGGCGCCCTGCTTGGGGGTCTGCTCCCCCCATCTCCACACCCGCACCCCCTCGGGGTAGAGGCCCACTGTGCCACCAGATTCCAATTCGGCGATTGCCAACCTCAACGCCCCCAGCGGCACCCCGGTCCGGGACATCGGGATCGTCCCGAGCCAGAAGATGAGCCCATCGAAGAGCCTGCTGTTCCCATACAACTCATCGACCGCCAGATATCGAATCGGCCTGTCGAGCACAAAACTGGTGATCACCGGATCCAGATTCGAGAAGTGATTTGCCGCTACGACGACGGGGCCCACCGGCACCAGATCCTCCCCGGCGCTGGTCATCGGGAAGTACCGCCCGAACAAGCGCCGTCCCACCGGGACCACCACCCGCCACGAGTTGAAGGCGGCGAAAGGGAAGCCGGGTCTACGTCGGGGCTGCAAGATCGGCGAAGAGGGACGCGAGGGCGAGTTCGGGTCGCTGGTTGGCCCGGAGCGACTCCGTCGTGTGCAACACCCTCTCGGCGTGAGCGACGGCCGCGGCCGGCGTCACAGACACCAGGTCCGCTCCCGGCACATCGCGATTGCGGGCGGGGGCCCCGAACTGTGCGGCGGCCGCGTCCCGGTACCAGGACGCCAGGATCTCGAGGCCGGTGACATACAGCGCCGAGACGGCCCGGCGCCGCTCCCGATCATGCCGCTCCTTCAGCATCCGCACCGTGGCTTCGTCCCCCGCGGCGCGGGCCTCGGTCTCCTGCCTTTCATCGAGGGTGGCAAGCAGGGGTTCGCACGCGGCGACGACCGACTCGGCCAGGCGGAACGCCTCGCCGGGGGCGGCCTGCAACCGCCGTGGAACCGACAGCCAGGCGGCCCGGAAGGCGGACACCTCGGGGCGGGTGGCCAGCATCAGGGCCAGGCCGGGACGACCGCCCGAAGTCCGGGCGGCGTGGGCGGCGTGCTCGGCGTCCACTCCCCTGGCGACGAGCGCCGCGATGACCTCGGCGTCCGACACCCGGCCGAAGAACACCGTCCGGGAACGACTGGCGACGGTGGCAGGAAGATCGTCTTCGGAGTCGGTCACCAGGATGAACACGGTCGAAGGGGTCGGCTCCTCGAGGGTCTTGAGCAGGGCGTTGGCCGCCTCGTCGTTCATGAGCCCGGCCTCTTCGAAGAGGAACACCTTGCGTTCTGACTCGACCGGAGCCAACGCTGCTCTGGCGACGGTAGATCGGGCCTGATCCACGGTCAGGGAGGTCCGGCCGTCGGGTTCCACCAACAGCAGATCGGGATGGTTCACAGACAACGCCCTGCGCCAGCACCCGGCATCTTCGGGATCACACAGCAATGCCGCAGCAAACCGCCTGGCAACGGTCGCCTTGCCGATACTGCCGGGCCCCACGAACAGATACACCTGGGAGGGACGGCGCAATTCCCGTTGCAGGAGGTCGATCACCTTTGTGTGGCCGATGACGCCTTCGAACGGGCTGCTCATGGGCCCATCACCGCGGCAATCGCATCGTTGATGACATCCTCGATGGGGCGGGAGGCGTCGATCACCGTGAATCGCTCGGGTTCGGCGGCGGCGACTTGCGCATAGGCCGCGGAGACCTTCTGCTGCAACGCCACCCCCTCGACGCTGATGCGATCCGCGGCGTCCTCCCGTTCCAGGGCGGCGGCGGCGTCGACCTGAAGCAGCAACACATGATCGGGCCACACTCCCTGCAGGCCGGCCTCGTTGACCCGGCGCACCTTCTCGATGCCGAGGCCGCGAGCACCCCCCTGGTAGGCGAGCGACGAGTAGACGGTGCGGTCGGACACGACCACCTTGCCGGCCTGCAACGCCGGGCCGATCACCTCGGCGGCGAGTTGGGCCCTGGATGCGGCGAACAGCATCGCCTCGGTCCAGGCGGCCACCAGATCATCGGAGTGCAAGAGAATGCGCCGGATGGCCTCACCCGTCGGGGTCCCGCCCGGCTCCCGGACCAGCAGGACGTCCTCACCACGAGCCTCCAGTACGGCCACGAGTGCCCTGGCGACCGTGGTCTTGCCCGCCCCGTCCACACCTTCGACCGCCAGGTAACGCCCGATCACGACCGCTCCTCCTCCGCATCACCATCGTCTCCGTCGATGATCACGGCATCGAATTCGTTGGTCTCCTCGGGATCGATCCCCCTGGCGGCCTTGCGGTAGGACCGGAAGGCTGCGGCCGCTCCGGCCACGGCGGGGCGATCGCTGCCCCGAACCAGGGCGTACAGCATCATGCGCAGGCCCCACAGCGTGACGGCCCCACTGGCGAAGATGGTGACGCCGCCCAGCAGCAGCACCACCCGGGAACCGTCCGACAGCAGTCCGGGCAGCATGCCCTCGAACAACCCTGAGAGAGGGAACGCCAGCATCATCGACGTCAGCAATCCAATGCGCATCAGCGAGAAGAGAGCGGCAAAGGTACGCCCCCGGATCTCGTCTTCGACCTGCTCGTGGAGATGGGCGAAAGCGAGCACGTAACTCGATCCCGCTCCGAAGCCCATCAAGCCGATCCACCCGACCCCGCCGAAGATCGTCTTGACAAACGCCGCTGCGGACAGCGCAAGACCGGCGACCAGCAGGGATATGGCAAACGAGATGTCCTTGTGCACCAGGCGGGGCCCGAACACCGTGACCAGGATGATGCCCGCCCCGGCGCCCAGGCCGAAGGCGGTCAGCAAGGCCGGCCACCCTGAGGTGCCCGCATGGAGGACATCCACCGAGTAGGGCTTGCCGATCACGATGATGATGCCGCCCCCGACCAGGCCCATGGTCATGCCCACCACCACCCTGCGAATCCTCCGGTGGGTCGCCACGAACGCGACGCCGTCGCGCAGGTCGCCCAGCAAGGCCAGGATGTTGAACCGGCCCCTGGACTTGCGGCTCTCCGGCAACACCCGCCGCATGCTCGGCAGGGTCCACACGATCATCGCCGACAGCCCGTATGTGAAGGCATCCATCAGGAACGCCAGGCCCTCATGGGTGCCGGGCAGGAACCCCCCAAGGGTGATGTGCGGCGCCAGCGGTGCGATCAGTAGGAAGATGCCTGCACCGAGAGGGAACGTCCCGTAGGAGGCGCTCAGCGACAGGCTGTTGGCCGTCACTATCTCGTTGCGCTGGACCAGGGTGGGGACGGCGGCTTCCTTGGCGGGTTGGAATACCAGGGTCAGTGCCTCGAGAAGCAGATTGACCAGCAGCAGGTACCCGATGGTCTCGACGAAGGCCAGCGACAGGACCAGGGCGGCCCTGCCCACCTCGACCGCCACCATCACGTATTTGCGGTTGAGACGATCGGCGATCACCCCGCCGATGGCGGCAAAGAACAGGCCGGGCACGATCCGGGAGGAGAGCGCCAGCACGACGCCTCCGCCACCCGCCAGTTCTTCGGCGAGCGACAGAGTGGCCAGGATCGCCACCCAATCCCCCACGCTGCTCACCAGTCCGGCGCGCCACAGGCGTGAGAACGGCCCCGATCTCATCAGAGCCCATGCAGAGCGGGCGGGGGCCTCGGTCACGATGGGACGATATCAGGTGCCGGTGCCCGACTCCCCCGAAGCAGGCTTGCACGGCTTGACCGGCTTGCCCTGGGCTTCCAGTTTGGCCCGGCGGGCGGTTAGCAGTTCCGAGGCCCGTTCGACGGTGATCTTCTCCACCGAATCGTCTTTGCGCAGTGATGCATTGACCGAGCCGTCCGTCACATAGGGGCCGAACCGTCCGTCCTTGACCACCACGTTGCAGCCGGTGGCAGGGTCCTCGCCCAGTTCGCGGAGAGCGGCGGCGGCACTGCGCCGCCCGCGGCGGCGCTTGGGTTGGGAGAACAACTCCAGGGCACCGGTCAAGGAGATCGAGAAGATCTCATCTTCGGTCTCCAGGCTGCGGGTGTCGGCGCCCTTCTTCAGGTAGGGGCCGTATCGGCCGTTGAGGGCGGTGATCTCCTCGCCGCCTTCGGGGTCGGTTCCCACCACCCTGGGAAGTGACAGCAGGCGGACCGCCTCTTCGAGAGTGACGGTGTCGAGATCCATGTCCTTGAACAACGACGCCGTCTTCGGCTTGGTCTTGCCCTCGGGTTCGCCGAGTTGCACATAGGGCCCGTACCTGCCGGATCTGGCGGTCACGGTGAGGCCGCTGTCGGAGTCGACGCCCAATTCCCGGTCGCCGTTGGGCGCTTCGAGCAACTCGGCCGCCATCTCCAGGGTCAGCTCATCTGGAGGCAGGTCGTCGGGAATGCTGACGGAGTTCTCACCGCGTTGCAGGTAGGGCCCAAAACGGCCCACCCTGACCACGATGGCGTTGCCTGCCGGATCCTCGCCGAGTGGGATGGAGTTGACCTCCCTGGCGTCGATGTCGCCCAACCCCTCCGACACCGCCCGCTTCAGGCCGGGGTCGCCATTCCCAAAGTAGAACCGCGACAGCCAGGGGACCATCTCGGCCGTTCCCGATGCGATCTCGTCGAGGTCGTCCTCCATCCGGGCGGTGAAGGAGAAGTCGATCAGATCTCCGAAGTGCCGTTCCAACAGGGTCACGACCGAAAATGCGGTGAACGATGGAACCAGCGCAGTGCTCTTCTTGAACACATAGCCGCGGTCCTGGATGGTCTGGATGATCGAGGCATAGGTCGAAGGGCGGCCGATGCCGAGTTCCTCCAGACGGCGCACCAGCGAAGCTTCGGTGAACCTGCTGGGCGGCTTGGTCTCGTGGCCCTTGGCCTCGAGGGATTCGATGTCGAGAGGATCGCTCTCCGACAACGGGGGCAGGCGGCGCTCCTGATCCTCCAACTGGGCTTCGGGGTCGTCTGATCCCTCGACGTAGGCCCGCAGGAACCCCGGGAAGGTGATGACCTTGCCGCTGGTGGCGAACTCGGCGTCTCGACCCGATTCTCCCCGGCCCCCGAGGCGCACCGAGACACTCTCGCCGACGGCATCTGACATCTGGCAGGCAACGGTGCGCTTCCAGATCAGGTCGTAGAGGCGGCCGGCATCCTTGTCCACGGCAGCCTTCACCTTCTCTGGGCTGCGGAAACTGTCGCCGGCGGGCCGAATGGCCTCATGAGCCTCCTGAGCGTTGCGCACCTTCTTGCGATACACCCGCGGACTGCCGGGGATGTAATCCTTGCCGTAGCGGGAGACCGCCTCTGCCCGGGCCGCCCTCACCGCAGTCTCGGACAACTCGGTCGAATCGGTGCGCATGTAGGTGATGTAGCCGTTCTCGTACAGACGCTGGGCGGTCTGCATGGTCCGCTGCGACGTGAAACGCAGCTTGCGGCCTGCCTCCTGCTGCAGCGTCGACGTGCGGAACGGCGGATAGGGCGAGCGCCGGTACGGCTTGCGTTCCACCGAACGGACGGAGAAGTCCGCGTTCTCCAGATCGGTGGCGAGGCCGACGGCCCCCGCCTCGTCGAGCACCGCCACCCCGTTGCTCGCCAGTCTGCCCGACTCATCGAAGTCCTTGCCGGTTGCCAGGCGGGCACCGTCGAGAGCCACGAGATTGGCTGTGAACCGCCCCCCCGGCTCCTCGCGGGAGCGGAAGGCACCTTCGACACCCCAGTAGGAAGCCGAACGGAAACCCATACGTTCCCGTTCGCGCTGCACCAGGATTCGGATCGCAGGGCTCTGCACCCGCCCCGCCGACAGTTTGGGGCGCACCATCTTCCACAACACCGGAGACACCTCGTACCCGAACAGGCGATCCAGAATGCGCCGGGCCTCCTGGGCATCCACCAGGCGCAAGTCGATGTCCCGGGTCTCCCCGAGCGCCTTGCTGATCGCCGCCGGGGTGATCTCGTGGAAGACCATGCGCCGCACCGGGATCCTGGGATTCAGGGTTTCGAGGAGATGCCATGCGATCGACTCGCCCTCCCGGTCCTCATCGGTCGCGAGGTAGAGCTCGTCGGCCTCCTTCACCAGTTTCCTCAACTTGGTGATCTGCGCCTTCTTCGTCTTGGGCACGATGTAGAGCGGCTTGAAGTCGTTCTCGGTGTCCACCCCGAGGCGCGCCCAACCCTCCTGCTTGTACGCCTTGGGGACGTCGTCGGCGTTGCGGGGCAGGTCGCGGACGTGCCCGATCGACGACTCCACGATGAAGCCGCTGCCGAGGTAGCCGGCGATCGTCCGCGCTTTGGCGGGCGATTCGACGATCACGAGTTTGCTCATAGGGCCTCATATCGGCGGCATCGCATGCCGCCTGGACGGGGTAAACGGACAGAGTTCTACGGCCATTCCAGCCGCATGTCAAGACGGTGCGCCGGAATCATCCCCCTCGACGAGTCCGGTGAGGCCGTCGGCAAGACGGGCTGCGGCCGCCCGCCAGGTGAAGAGCGACAGTACCCTCTCACGGCCGGCGGCCCCCATTGCGGCTGCCATCCCGGGGTCTTCGAGCACCATCCGCAATCCCTCGACGATGTGCTCATCGTCGGCGACGACGAAGCCGGTGACACCGGGGTCCACCGTCTCCGGACTGCCGCCCGAATCACCGGCCAGCACCGGCAAACCGCTGGCAGCCGCCTCCAGGAACACCAGGCCCAGACCCTCCACCTCGAGCCCGAACCATCGGGATCGGCACGGCATGACGAAGACGGCCATCTCGCGGTAGAGGCCCGGCAGATCACCCCAGGGAACGTCCACCTCGAAGCGCACCGGTACCTCGAGGCGAGCCGCCAACTTCCGCAATCGGGCCTCGTCGCGGCCCTTTCCGACCAGCAACACCCCGGCATCGATGCCGTCGCCGCGCAACAGAGCCACGGCCTTGATCACCCTGCCCTGACCTTTGCGGGGCACAAACCGGCTGACACATCCCACCAGTGGTGTCCCTCCGGGAGTGACGCCCGGACGGAACGCATCCACGTCTACGCCGGCACCCACATACCGAACGGGCCTCCGGGTCAACCGCTCCACCCTTCCCAGGGTGAACCGGCTCACGGCAAAGAGCGCATCCGCCTTCTTCAGCGGTCGTGCCAGCAGTTGGCGGGTGATCGGGAACGCCGCAGGGGCCGTGATCTCGGCGCCGTGGCAGAGGACCGCATAGGGAACCCCGGTGGCCTTTCGGACCGCCGGCCCCATCGTCGGCAGCGGGTAGGGGGCCCCGTACAGGACGACATCGGGCCGGAAGTCCTCGACCTGTTCGATCACCCATCTCCGCACCCGGCGGGTCGGCCACATGAAGGAGCGGCGGTCGCGTACCACCCGGGGGTCGTCGCCCTCATCGG
>CBDUUY010000052.1:0-11457 GCA_965370535.1 uncultured bacterium | reverse complement strand
CAGGTCTCCGCATTGCAGGGAGGCCTGGAGAAGGTCAACCGGGTCCTCCTCGAGAACCACGTGGAGACCTGCGTGATGCACGCCGTGGACGAGGGCCGTACCGCCCAGATCGTCGACGAGTTGATGGAGACCCTCCGCTACACCCCCGCCGTCACCGGCCCGACTCAGGAGCAGACGACGCCATGATCGAGATGACCCTTTCCATCCCCGAGATCCACTGCAACCACTGCAAGGCGTCCATCGAAGGCGCCGTGACGGCACTCGACGGCATCCAGAAGGCCGAAGTGGACATCGCCAACGCCATCCTGACCTTCTCTTTCGACGAACCCGCCACCCTCAACGGTGTCATCGCCGCCATCGAAGGCCAGGGATACGAAGTCCCCACCCAAGGGTGAGCCGATCCTGAGGGGGATCCATGACCGAGCAGATCACGTTCGACGTCGAAGGTATGACCTGTGCCTCCTGTGCGCTGCGGATCGAGCGCGTCCTGGGCAAGCAGGATGGCGTCTCCAAGGCCATCGTCAATTTCGCAGGCCAGGAAGCCAGAGTGGAAGTGGAACCCGGCATCGACATCGCCGGACTCACCGACGCCGTCAGACGGATCGGCTACTCGGCCACCCAACTCGAAGAGGGTGACGAGCGCGAGAGCATCGTCGAGAGATACACCACCGAGACCCGCTTCCAACGGCGGATGGCCCTGCTGGCGGCGTTGTTCACCATCCCGGCATTCCTGCTGACGATGTTCGGACCCGACGAACGCTGGGCGACCATCGCCGTCTGGGCGCTGATCACACCAGTCGAATTCGTGTTCGGGTGGCAGTTCCACCGCAATGCGGCGATCCGCCTCAGGACGTTCGGCGCCAGCATGGACACGCTGGTGTCCATGGGGACACTGGCCGCCTACGGGTACTCGGCATGGGCCTTCTTCGCCGAGAGGCCGGTGTTCTTCGAGACGGCCGGGTGGATCATCACCTTCATCCTGCTGGGCCGCTACTTCGAGGCGCGCTCCAAAGGCAGGGCATCGCACGCCATCACCGGCCTGCTCGAGATGGGCGCCAAGCAGGCGGCCGTGCTGCGGGATCGCACCGAGGTGGCCGTGCCCATCGACGAGGTGCGCCCCGGCGACCTGATGGTGGTACGCCCCGGTGAGAAAGTCCCCACCGACGGCACCATCGTGGAAGGCGGATCCTCCTTCGACGAGAGCATGCTGACCGGTGAGTCTCTCCCCGTGGACAAGGGCCCTGGGGATGTGGTGTTCGGGGCCACCGTCAACCAGCAGGGTCGGGTGGTGGTCGAGGCGACCAGGGTGGGGGCCGAGACGGCACTGGCCCAGATCGTCCGCCTGGTCGAAGAGGCCCAGGCCACCAAGGCACCCATTCAGAACCTCGCCGATCAGGTCGCAGGGGTGTTCGTGCCCGTCGTGGTGTTGATCGCAGCGGGGACACTGGCGGCCTGGCTGGCCATCACCGGTGACATCGCCGACGCTATGAGAGCGGCGGTCGCCGTCATGATCATCGCCTGCCCCTGCGCCCTGGGATTGGCCACCCCCACCGCAATCATGGTGGGAGGAGGCCGCGGCGCCGAGTTGGGCGTGCTCTTCAAGAACGCCGATGTCTTCGAGCGAACCCGATCGGTGGACACGATCGTGTTCGACAAGACCGGCACCCTCACGCGGGGGGCGATGACGCTCACAGCCATCGAGGCCGACGACCCCGGCCGCGCCCTCTACCTGGCGGGTTCGGTGGAGGCCGCCAGCGAGCATCCGGTCGCCAGGGCGGTCGCCCTCGGCGCCGAGGAACGGGACATCGATCTGGTCTCGGTGGAGGAGTTCACCGCCCTGCCCGGTCTCGGTGTCAGGGGCGTCGTCGACGGCATCGAGGTGATCGTCGGACGCGAGGCACTGATGGCCGATGCCGGGTTGCCGATCCCGGACCGTTTCCGGCAGGCAGCCGGGCAGATGGAAGGCCGCAGCCAGACCGCCTTCCTGGCGGGGTGGGACGGCGAAGTGCGGGCAACCCTGGGGGTGGCCGACACCCTGCGGCCCACCTCTGCCGCCGCAGTGGCATCGCTGAGGGAAGCCGGCATCGAGGTAGCCATGATCACCGGCGACAACCGTCGTACGGCCGAGGCGATCGCCGCCGAGGTCGGCATCAAATCGGTGCTGGCCGAAGTGCTGCCCGGCGACAAGGCAGCCGAGGTGGCTCGCCTCCAGGCGGAGGGACGGACGGTCGCCTTCGTCGGTGACGGCGTCAACGACGCACCCGCCCTCACCCGAGCCGACCTGGGGATGGCGGTCGGCTCCGGCACCGATGTCGCCATCGAGGCAGGCGACGTTGTGCTGATGTCGGGCGACCCTGCCCTGGCCGACACCGGCCTGCGCCTGGCTGCGGCCACATTCCGCACCATCCGGCAGAACCTCTTCTGGGCGTTCGCCTACAACGCGGCTGCCATCCCCCTCGCAGCGGCCGGGGTGCTCAACCCGATGATCGCCGCCGCCGCCATGGCGGCATCCAGTGTCTCGGTGGTCACCAATTCGTTGCGTCTGCGTCGCTTCGGCCGCCACTGAACTCCCGGAGGCACCGGTCCCGGTACCCTCCCCCACGCACCATGCACACCCCACCCGCCGACACCCCCGGCCTCGCCTGGCGCCCGGCCACCATGGAGGACATCCCTTCCATCGTGACTTTCGTCGCGGCCGTCGACGTCGTCGAGCGTCTCGAGTTCGCCGGGGGGCCGGAGTTCTGGAAGTGGTGGCTGGGCCAGCACGATCTGGATACCGACACGCTGCTGGCGATGGGCCCCGACGAAGAGGTGGTCGCCCTCGGCGGATCGTTCGGCTCCGACACCGGCCGGGGCGCCAGAGCGATCCTGTGGCTGGACGTGCATCCCGATCGCCTCGACCTGGAACAACCACTGCTCGATTGGGTGAAGGAAAGGGGTCTCGCCCAGGTGGCGGCGTCGAAGCACCCGGAGAAGGTGGTCAGGGTCTCCGCAGAGGAGCATCGTGATCGGCGCCGCAGCCTGTTGCAGGCATCGGGGTTCGTAGAGGCACGGGCCTTCGTCGAGATGGAAGCCTCACTGGACGGGCATCTCCCGGAGTCACGGCCGCTTCCCTCTGGAATCGAGGTAGTGCCGTGGGCCCCCGACCACGACGAGGCCGGCCGTTTGGTCTCCAACGCCTCGTTCGCCGACCACTGGGGCAGCCTCCCCATAGACCCGGTGACCTGGGAATCCTCGGTGCTCGACGATGATGTGACGCGCCGGGACCTGTCGTTCCTCGCCGTTGCCGAAGGAGTGGCTGTCGCCATCTGCCTCATCGAAGTGGACCTCGAGGAGGCCCCATCCAGGATGTGGGTCGAGAGAGTGGGGACCGTCCCGCAATGGCAGCGGCGCGGGTTGGCTTCGGAGTTGCTGACCCGGAGTATGCGGGCCGCCGCAGCCGAAGGTTTGCTCACCGCAGGCCTGTCCGTCGACGAGGAGAGCCGCTTCGATGCCACCGCCCTCTACAGCGGCCTGGGCTACACGGTGAAGAACCGATCCATCACATATCTTCTGGAGGATCCATCATGAGACCCCGCCTCATCGCGGTCCTGGCCGCAGTTTCACTGATCGCCGCAGCCTGCTCCGATGACGGGACGGCCGTCACCAGTGAACCCTCGACCACCGCCGCAGCCTCCGTGCCCACCACCAGAGCGATCCCCGTGGACCCCGACATCGTGCCGGAAGGAGACCCCGACCTGCTGGCAGCCGTGGTCTTCTTCCCCGGCGACCTCCCCGCTCCCTACGACGACCTTCCCTTCGATGCGATCGAATCGGGGTACAGGCCTGCCGGCGGGAGCCTCGCCAATGCCCTCGACCCCCAGGACGAGGCCGATGACATCGTCAGGTTCGGCCAGGTGGCCGAGTTCGCCACCGCCTTCGGCGACCCCAACGAAGTCGGAGTCGCATTCAACGCCTCCCAATTCGCCACCCCGGCCGGGGCGGAGGCATACATCAACGACTGGGTCGAGGATCTGAGGTCTGTGTCTGATGTGGCTTCCGACGACCGTTTCAGCCTCACAGGCTTCCGATCCGAGGTGCTGGAAGGACTCGGCGACCAGGCGGTCCGGGTCGGCTACCTGAGCAATTTTATGCTCGCCGACGGCACCACCAGGACCCGCCCAGGTGGGGCGGTGGTGGTACGAAGGGGCAGCCTGGCCCTGTGGCTCTGGGGCAACGGCGACCAGGCCGAACAGATTCTCGACGACCTGGCCGGCGTGACCGCCGACAGAGTCGTAGCCGTAGCCGACGGCCACACCCCACCCCGCGACCACACGACACTGGGCCTCACCGACCCGCCCACCCTGGCCCTCGATTCATTCGCCTTTGTCTACGAGTACGGCATCGAGGCCCCGGGCCAAGGCTTCACGGTGACCATCGACGGTCTGTTCGAAGGCCCGGACCGCACGTCGTGCCGCACCGCCGTCACCATCGGGAACCTGGAACCGGTCGAGACGTTCCTGATCGTCGCCGGGACCCGGGTGTGGCTGGGCGACTTCACCGGCTATCAGGAGTTGCTGCTGCGTGATCCCGCAGCGCTCAACGCCCTCACCTCATGCCCGGGTCATCCCAACCACTGGGAACTGACCCGCCTGCACCGACTCGAGGTGACCGACGGCACCGAGATCACCGTGTCGGGAGTACCCGCCCTCCGGGCCGATCTGACCGACGACCGTGAGGCCATGGAGACGGCCGGTTTCTTCGGAGCCGAGATAGACGAGTTCACCCGCTACGAACTGACGGTGGCTGCCGACGGTGGCTGGCCCATACAACTCGACATCGAACGTTCCATCGGCATCGAGGCGGCCCTGCGAATATTCGGCATGCCCTCCGGCGATCTCATCGATCCGGGGGCCCCTGCGATCGTGTTCGAGCGGCTGCTGCTGACCCGAATCAACGATCCGACCATCACGGTGGAACTGCCCCTGCTGGCCGGCTGACTCGTGAGCTACAGGAGTTCGGCGATCTCGTCGCTGAGGCCGGCCAGTTCGGCAGCCTCCTCTTCGCTGAGGATCCCGATTGCGTGACCGGCGTGCACGGTCACCCACATGCCGACGGCGGCCTCCGGCAGCAGCGCCAGATTGATCTCACGCTGTTCGCCGCCCAACTCGATCACCCCGGTGCGGGCAACACCCTCACCCGAATCCGAGAGAATCCGAGCAGCCACGGCAAGGCACATCAGGCGTCCTCCACATCGATGCCCAACAGCAGGACGCCCTGGGCGGCCGGGTCGTCGAGAGCGTCGAGGCCATCCGGGCCGTACTCGATGTCGAGGATCGCCCCGGTCAGAAGTGTGCCGGCGGCGGCCTCATCGAAATGCTCCCGCAGGTGCTGGGGCGACATTCCCGACAGCGCACCCACCCGCACCCTGATCCTTGCCACCCTGGCGGCGCCGGCATCCCGGGCCGCCTCCTCGGCGGTGTGAACCAGGCCGGTCATCAGAGATGATTCATGCACCGCCGACCTCCGCAAGGACCATGCCCACCGCAATCTCCACCGCATCGGCGACGGGTTGAGAGAGGGGCTCTCCGGGATGGAACGAGGACCCCTCGATGCCGTAGACCAGCAGCCGTTTGGGCAGCCGATCCAGCGACCTGGCCAATTCGACGGCCTCGGCGGCACCCATACCGTGCGTCGAGGAAAGATGGACCGTGACCGGCAGCGGGGTCTCGGTCGCATCGAAACGCCGGACGGTGCCGGGGGCCGCCCCCGACACCATCGCATCTACGAGGACCGCCCGATCGGCGCCCATCCAGGCGTCCATGATCGTGGCCGGATCCCCATCACTCTCCAATATCACGACCCCTTCGGGCACCGCCCCGCGCAGGGCGGCGGCCACCCGCCGCCCTGCCGCGTCGTCTCCCCGGTCGCGGTTGCCGACGCCGATCACGACGACGGCTTCACCCACGATCTACCTCGAGATTGAGGAAGTGGGTCGCACACGAGATGCAGGGGTCGTAGTTGCGGATCGATTGCTCGAGCCTCCACTGCAGTTCGTCGTCGTCGAGGTCCATGTTGCCCTCGACAACTGCCAGGAGGTCCTCTTCGATCGACATCTGGTTCTGTGCCGTCGGCGGCATGATGTGAGCGTCGATGATCCGTCCGTCTTCGCCCACCTCGTACCGGTGGTGGAGGGTTCCCCGCGGCGCCTCGGAGACACCGTGGCCCACCCCTGCCCTCACCTCGTATGGAACCGAGGCTTCGGCAGGCGGTTCGTAGGCGTCGATGATCCGCAGCGCTTCGTCGATCGCATAGACGGTCTCGACCGACCTCACCACGATGCTCTGGAACGGGTTGCGGCACACCTCACCCAGGCCGGCCTTCTCGGCCGCCTTGCGGGCGTCGGGCGTCAGCTTCTCGTAGTTGAGCGCATACCGGGCCAACGGGCCCACCAGGTAGGCGCCGCGTCCCTTGATCCGCGACTGCAGGGCGTTGGACCGCTTCACATGGATCTCCTCGAACACGTCGAGGTACTCGGTGATGTCGATGTCGAGTCCCTCGCTCGAGATCACCCGCCCCTCACAGAGGGGGTACTCGTCGGGATGTGACAACGACACGAACTCGTAGTCCTGCTCCAGTTGTGGCATGGGCAGCGAGGCCGTCCAGTCAACGAGCGTCAGCGCGGCGTCCTTGGCCCAGACGAGATCCTCGACGATGGCGTTCAGTTCCGCTTTGCCCGGCACCCGGTAGAACCCTCCGACCTTGACGTTGATCGGATGAATCTCCCTGCCGCCGAGCAGCACCATCAGGTCGTTGCCGACCTTCTTCAGCTTCAGCACCAGTTCCACCGTCTCGCGGTGGTCCTGGGCCATGTGAATGGCGCTCTCGTAACCGAGGAAATCGGGCGCGTGCAGCATCGCAGCATGCAGGACATGGCTCTCGACCCATTCGCCGCAGTAGAGAAGCCGCCGCAACTCGCGCAACTGCCCGCCCACCTGGATGCCCATGACCTGTTCCATCGCGTGTGTGGAGGACATCTGATAGGCCACAGGGCAGATCCCGCAGATCCTGGCCGTGATATCGGGTGCCTCCGTGTGGAGACGGCCCCGCATGAAGGCCTCGAAGAACCGGGGCGGCTCGAAGATCCCGAACTCGACGATCTCGGGCTTCCCGTCTCGAATCTCTACCTTCATCGAGCCCTCGCCCTCCACACGGGCCAGGTAGTCGACATTGATCGACCGCGTTCCTTCACTCACTTTGGGCATACGCCTCACCTGCCTCCCGGAATCCCTTTGCATAGGAGTTGAAGAAATGGAACGAATCGTGGAGGACCTGCCGGTCCACCCCCATCTCCAGCCATCGATCGCCCAGAGACTCCAAATTCGGGCTCTCCATGGGGCCGAAGCACCCGTAACAGCCCCGGTGGAATGCGGGACAGATCGCCCCGCACCCGGCCTGGGTGACCGGTCCGAGGCAGGCCATCCCGTGAGTCACCATCACGCAGACGTTGCCCCGGCTCTTGCATTCCATACACACGCTGTAGGTGGGGATGTTGGGAGCCCTCCCGTTGAGGAAGGCCGTCACGGTCTCCAGCAACTGGGCCTTGCTGATGGGGCAGCCCCGCAGTTCCAGGTCCACCTTGACGTGCTCGGAGATCGGCGTCGCCTTCGCCAGCGTCGAGATGTACTCGGGATTGGCGTACACATATCTTGTGAACTCGTCCACGTCCTTGCCGTTGCGAAGCGCCTGGATGCCACCGGCGGTGGCACACGCGCCGATCGACACCAGGAACTTGGAGTCCTCCCGGATCTCCTTGATCCGCTCGAGGTCGTGTGGAGTGCTCACCGAGCCCTCGACCAGCGACAGGTCGTATGGCCCTTCGATGATCGCCCGCGACGCCTCGGGGAAATTGGCAATTTCCAGGACACCCGCGATGTCGAGCAACTCGTCCTCGCAATCGAGGAGCATCAGCTGGCAGCCATCGCATGACGCAAACTTGAAGACGCCCAGTTTCGGCTTTCGAACAGCCATCAGACCTCCCTCACAACGAGGTAGCGGCGCAGGTCGTCGTAGGAGAACACCGCCCCGTCACGACACACGAACCGGTTCCCGAACTGGCAATGGCCGCAGAAACCCACGGCACACTGCATGTTCCGCTCCATGGAGAGATAGATCTGATCCCTCGGCACGCCGCGCTTGCGCAACTCTGTGACGGTGAATCGCATCATGATCTCCGGGCCCACCACGAAGGCCATGGTGTTGTCGGGGTCGAACGGAGCGTTGGGGATCAGACGGGTGACCACACCCACAGAGCCCCGGTAGTCGGATCCGGCGGAGTCCACCGAGATGTCCACCTCGGTGTCGAAGCGGCCCCGCCACTCCTTGATCTCGTCCACAAAGACGAGGTCCTCGGGGCTCCTCGCCCCGTACAGGATGACGACCTGTTCGAATCGTTCCCGGTTGGCCAGTGCCTCGTAGATGGCGGGGCGAACCGGTGCCAGGCCGATACCGCCGGCGATGATCACCAGATCCCTTCCCGCCGCCTTGCCCATGGGCCACGGGGTCCCGAAAGGCCCCCGCACACCGACGAAGTCGCCCGGTTGTAGGGCGTGCAGCGCCGCGGTGACGGCGCCGACGTTGCGGATGGTGTGCACCAATCGTCCGGGCTCGGCGGGATCGCCACTGATGGAGATCGCCGACTCACCGATACCAAACGGGTACAGCATGTTGAACTGCCCCGGCCTGAACTCGAAACCGCCGGGAGCCGCCAACTCGAGCGTGATCGTGTCATAGGTCTCCTCGCGCCTGGCCATCACTTCGAATGGCACCGGCGTCATGGGACCCGTGGTGGTGGGGTCAATTACGGCTTGCATACAGATCCAGAAGTTGGAGTCGGGTGGCCTGAAGCCGCTCGACGATGAGCCGGGCAAAGCGGCTCATGATCTCGAAACCCAGCAGAAGATCGTCGGAGATACTCTCCCGCATCATCTCCCCGTCGAGCACGATCGCCTCTACCGGAGTCAGCACTCTGGCGTCGAATGCCCACCGGCACGGCGGGAAGAGCCACGACCAGCCGAGGACCTCACCCCCGGCGACCGTCTGGATGATCCGCGACCCGGAACCGGGCGAGTACACCTCGAGGGCGACTTCGCCGCTGCGGATCAGATAGCAGTCATCGGCGGCCCCGCCGGAACGGAAGATCACTTCATCCGAATCCCAGGTCGTGATTCCTTTGACAAATCGGGTCATCTTTTCAATGAGGTCGGGGGACAGGCCCGCCATAAACGGGTGTTTCCCCAACTCTTCGACCATGTCGTGTTTGTCAGACATGGCTGGCCTCCTTCATGCGGGCCCGCACGGCTGCGGCGTTGACGGTGATATCGATGCCCACCGGGCACCAGGTGATGCACCGACCGCAGCCCACGCACCCGTAGGTGTCGAACTGATCCACCCACGAACTGAGCTTGTGGGTCATCCACTGGCGATACCGGGCCGAGGCACTGGGCCGCAGCGGTCCACCGTGGATGTAGGAGAACTCGAAGTTGAAGCACGAATCCCACGTGCGCACCCGCTCGGCGTATGACGCCGTCAGATCGGTGCGGTTCTCCACACCCGCACAGAAACAGGTCGGGCACACCATTGTGCAGTTTGCGCAGGTGAGGCACTTGGCTGCCAACTCGTCCCAGATGGGATCGCTCAGCGACTCCTCCAGGGCCTCCTTGAGACCTTCGGTGTCGAGGGTTCGTCCCATCTTCCCGGCCGCCTCATCGACCAGACCATCCGCGATGGCGATCTGGGCATCGTCGGCGGGGGTGCCGCCCACGGCGTCGAGCACGTCTGCCCCTTCCTCGGTGCCCACCCTCGCCACGAAGTAATGGTCGTCTCCGTCCAAGACCTCGATGAGAGAGATGTCGAAGCCCCCGTAGGCCCGGGGACCGGTCGCCATCGAAACACAGAAACAGGTTCCGCTCGGGTCGGTGCAGTCCACCGACACGAAGAAGGCCCCTTCCCTGCGGCGGGCGTAGGTCGGGTCCTGGCTGCCTCCGCCCAGGAAAACCCTGTCCTGAATGGCTATGGCTGCCAGTTCACAGGGCCGCACACCTACGAAGGCGTGGCGGGGCGGTTCCGGCAATTCGACGGTATCGAAACTCTTCCCGTTTCGGCGTCCCGCCCAGACCACGGCATCGGCGGGTTGCAGGTAGGTCATGGGCGATGTCGCCCCTACCGCATATCCAAACAGTCTGCCGTCGTCCCGGTTGATCAACCGGTAGGCGGCGGCTTCCTGTTCATCTCCCATACCGATTGGGAAATCCTCGGTTGACGATATCTCTCCGTAACTGATCGTGTGCTCTTGCTCGCGGACCCGCGGACCTACTACTACGTAGCCCCGGTCCTTCAAGACACCGATCAAACGATCGACGCCGGCCCTATCGAGCACGAGTGGTGCTGTTGACATCACACCTCCTCAGCCCTGCAAGGTACGCCTTCAGGGCGGATCGGCCTAGGGACCAATGGCACATCCGATGCGGATTCACGGCACTGATGGTCGGGGGCCATAGTGCCTACGATCGGGGTTGCTTCATCGCAGCGGCAACACACCATGACTCCAGTCGTCAGAGACCAACCCATCCCCGGTCCGCTGCTGTTTGCCCGGTATGCCTACCCACCCAACGAGCGTGGATACTGCGGACCGGCCGACAGCAGAGCGCTGCTCGAGTACGGGGCGGCCGGCGTCGTAGACCCCGGCATCGTGGAACTCGCCAGGGGTTTCAGCGGGGCATGGCCCTATCTGCAACTGATCGCCCAGGCGTCGGGCATCCCCGACCCACTCGATCGCAGGGTCGTCGAGGCCTACTGGATCGGCAACGAACTACTCGACGCCATCGACGTGACCCACCTGGGGAACTCGCTCCGGGACCGTTTCGGCCCGCGATCGGGTTCGTCGTGGTCGTACCTGGCCGAGACCATCCCCGCCGGCGCCCTCCCCCACCATTCCTTCCACGTGTTCGGGATCTACCCGTGGGTCGGCATGCTGCGAGGCGACCACGGCGACCATCCGCTGCAGGTCCTGGACCGGTGCCGCATCCGGCCCGGCCGGGTGGTGGCCGCCCAGGGCGAGGCCGTGGTGGTGCGCAGTCGGCCGCTGACGTTCGACGGCGTGCGACTCGAGTTGGGGCCCGAGATGGAAGAGACGGTGATCGCCGAGGTGGACGGCTACGGCTTCGTCGGCAACCTGCAACCCGGTGAGTGGGTGGCCCTGCACTGGGACTGGGTGTGCGACCGCATCACCGGCCGCCAGCGCCACAACCTGGCCCGCTACACCCACCACCACCTCGAGATGACCAACGAGCACCTGGTCCACCCCGGCCCGCAGATCTCGATGAGCTGAGGAAGCCCGCAGGATTCCGGCCCAACTCCTCGTCCCGACGGCTCGATCAGCCGCGCAGGCACGACCCGGGGAGCCATCGCCCCACCGCG
>CBDUUY010000051.1:0-11464 GCA_965370535.1 uncultured bacterium | reverse complement strand
TCGGCTGCACGGCTCCTCCCCAGCACCCTCGCCGGGATCCGCCGGGCCGCCCGCAATCGGATTCGGAAAGGCCGGTTGGCCGCCGGCGGTAACGAACCCGGCGCACGAGGGGCCTGAGGCCCGTTACGGGCCGGGCTTCCGCCTCGATTTGTGGTTCGCCCAGCGCGAGGGTGGTTGGAGTGCGGACCGGTGGCGGGCCTGGAATCCCCCGCCCTCCCGCTGCGGGTTGGTACCTTGGGAGGGGAACTGCTCGTCCGTCCGACCGGGGTAGGTGCACCATGCGACGACTCCTCCGACGATCGATCACGTTGGTCACGGCGCTGGCGGTGGTGGTCGCGGGCTGCTCCGGTGATGCTGCTCCGGTCGCCACGACCTCTACCACGGCGGTGACGACGACCACGGCGCCACCGGTGACCGTCGCCACGACGTCGACAACCGTGGCCGAGCCCACCACGACCACTACCACCACCGAGCCCGAGCCGGAACTCGACAACCGGACGCTGGCCACCCAGGGCGACACCAACGAGACGGTCGAGGCGGCCCAGTTCTTGATCAACTGCTACGGCATCGCCGACCTGACGGTCGATGGGGCCTTCGGGCCGGCGACCAGGGCGGCGGTGGAGGCGGCCCAGGCGAGCATCGGCCAGACCGCCGACGGGGTCATCGACGACGAGCTGGTGCGGGCGCTGTCGCGGTCCTGTGCGGAGAGCCGCCGGCTCACCGGCGGCGGTGAGCTGACGGTGGTCGGCAACACGGCGCCCGAGGACCCCGAGGTCTACACGGTGGCGTTGCTGGGAGGCAGCACGCTCGGTGTCACGGTCGCAGGCGGCGACGGGGTCGTGTTGGCGCTCGCCGGGGCGGACGGCTCCGAGGTCCCGCAGTCCGACGATGGGACGTGGGAGGTCGAATCGTCCCAGGACTATTTGCTGACGGTCATCTCCGGGGAGGCCCCGGTGACGTTCACGCTCACCGTGATCCTCGCGGCGGCGGCCGGGGGTGGTGGCTGGATCCTCGCCACCGATGGGATCAGCTACGGCGACACGAAGCTGTCGCTCGGTGACGACGCCGAGACCGTGATCGACAAGATCTTGGACTTCCTCGGGCACGGGGTCAGAGGCTCCTACGCCGAGTTCGATACCGGCTGGTACGCGGTGACGGACCCGGGTGACATGGGGCTGCGTGGAGTGTTCATCGAGGGCCTCGCCTTCCTGTTCTACGGACCCGACCCCAACAACCCGGGCCGCCCCGAGACGCTGGAGCGGATCCGGTTCGAGGGCCCCAGCGATGACGCCTCGGGCGAGCCGCGTCCCACCAACTACGTGACGACGGCCGAGGGCGTCACGGTCGGCCACAACCTGGCCCATCTCGAGTCGGCATACGGGGATCGGGTGAAGCCGGGCAGCAACAGCGAGGAGCACTACTGGCGGTTCGCGGACTCGGGCGGCGAGTTGTGCTTCTACTTCGGGGCGAGCGCTCCGACGGATGGTTCGCTGATCATCGAGATCGCCACCCAGTGCCGGGGCTGAGGCGCAACCTGCCGGGTGGCCGGCCGAACCGATTCTGGAGGCGTCGGCCTTGGCTACCTGCCCTTAGAGCGTCCGCTTGTGGGAGTGGGGTAACGGTGAACGGCCGGGTGAACCTGAGAGGGACACCGGCTCTACTCGTAGTTCGGCCAGGGTTCGGGTGTTTTGGGGTACGGGCCGGGGGCGGACTCTTGTCATACCCTTCCCGTATGATGGCCCGGTAGGCATCAAGAGAGATCCACCGGAAGGGTGGGTCCGGCAACCTGGGACGGACACCCAAGGTGCCTTCCCACCGGCAGGTGGGGATGCGGCCCCGAGTGGGGCAACCAAGTGTCTCGATCAGGCCCGTCCGGGTGATGCCCGGCGGGTCTTTCGTATTGGGGCTGCTGTCGTGTGGTGTCCGCCCGGAGAAGGAGCGGACGATGATCAGCGACGAGGAGTTCGAGGCCAAGGTGGCCGAGATCTGGGCTCAGATCGACTCTGAGCGTGAGGCGATGGTGGGCGACCGGTGGTCGGAGCATTTCGGGCGGTCCCGGTTGGGCCGCAACGTGTTCTTCTGCCGGGTCGCCTGGCTGCACAAGATCCTGCTGGGTGAGGGGTATCCCGACGACTACGCCTCGATGATGATGGGCCCCGCCCATCTGTCGGTGGCGTTCGCCGACGGCGGCTGGTTCGCCCGGTGGCAGTCATGGTCGTTCGGGATCGGGGGCCTGCACGGGCAGTGGATCGTCGGGTTCGCCGCGCTGCGGCACATCTGTGACCTGCTGGGCCTGGTACCGCCCCGACGCCTGAGAGGCGAGCAGGGAATCCCCGATCCGGACCTGTTGCGGATCGAGGTGGAGCGGCAGATGCGGCTGGAGCGCCCGGCGTTGGAGGAGCGGGCCCGGCTGCTGCTGACGGCTGAGACCCAGTACTCGTACCTGCCGGATGCGGTGTTCGGCCTGATGGGTGCGCCCCGTCCCCGCCTCGGCCTGGATGAGACGGACACAGCCCTGATGCTGGACGCCGGATCGTGGGAGTTCCTCGAGCGGGTCGGGGGTGCGGCATGAACACCCGGAACGTCGAATCCGGAGGCCCGGAGACCGGCGATGACCAGCCGCAGGCTCCCCTTTGCGACTACATCGGGTTCCCGGGTCGCGGGTGGCCGGGATCACCGCACATCAAAGGCAACCGATGCCGGCGTCCCGCAGCAGTACGGATCCTCTACCGACATGGGGAAGGGATCGACCCCGAATACAAGGAACGGTGCCTGTTCCACACTCGCGGGAACCTGGGCCCGATGATCGGGGCGATCTGGGACACGCAGCGGGCCGAATGGGTGGGACAGGGGGTGCAGATCCTCTAGGCAACCCACGAGCAAAGACGGCCCGGGGCGGGATCACTCCCCCATTGTGAGGGGCCAACGGGGGATAGCCGCCCCAACATGTGGTTCGCCCATCATGGAGGTGGTCTTGGGGGGCGGACTGTCGGAGGACTCCTGGATGGCAGTCAAGTGAGGCCGCGGCTGCCCAGGGTGACTGTTATCGAGGGTCAGGGTTCCTGGAGTTCGATTGCTTCTCGCCAGTTCTCGCGAGCCTCGTTTGCAGCCGCGATCCCGACCAGGGTTCCCGACGTGCATCAGAGGCGCTCAAACCCTGAGAGCATCTCGCTAATGGTCACCCCAAGACAACCCGCAATCGCCTCGAGGTCCCCCAAGGTCGGGTCGCGATCCCCTCGCTCGATACCACTCATATCCGTCCGGTTGAGTCCTGAGCGGATGGCGAGATCCTCCTGAGACCAACCCCTGAAATCCCGGAGGTTCTGAATCCGGCCACCGAGGGCCCGTTGCAGGACGCCTGCTTGCCGATTCACGAGGATCTGCGCCAACGCCGACAACATGGCACGCAAAGATGGGCATCCGGGAGCGCTTCCAGGCGCTCCGCAGGGATCGAATCGCCGCACTCCACGCACAGACCGAACTGTTTCACCTCGAATCGGCTCAGCGCTGCGTCGACGGATTGCAGCCGAGCCTCGATGGCAACCAGTTGGGCGTCGGCCTCGAGGTGCGGGAGTCTTGCCGCATCCGGCCTCACGCTGTCGTCCGAAGCCAACTCTCGAAGATCGGCGCGAAGTTGCAGCAGTTGATCTCGTTGAACGAGAAGTCTCTCTCGATAGACGCGCTCGATGGCAATGCTGACAGGCATGATCACGTTGCCCTTCTGGGTTTGGTGGGGCTGTGGGTCGAGGTCATATTGAGATTCGCTCTACTGCGGCCATGCGGACTGCTCTGCGCTGAAACCTGCGGTTCTTACAGCCGAAACACGCCGTAGTGGTCGGCAATGCCCTAAGGCGCTGGTAGGGGATCTCCTCGCCACACGCCTCGCAGTACCGATACGTGCCGCTGGAGAAACGGCCCAATACACGATCGGTCTCCCCGACGATCTGGAAGGCGTTGGCAGCGAGAGCGAAACCCTCTTGGCTGGCTGTGCCAATCGGGGACTCCAGGTCGAGACGATCACTGTTGTCGGCATTTACGTGGACATCACGTGCCTCAGAGGAGAGGGCTTCGGCCATCTCGGCCGCCGACCTGCGCAGCTCCATCGATTGGCGAGCCAATAGGCCGAGTGAACGTTCAGACGGATACCGTTGGGGAGACATGGACTCCTCCGATCGCCGCGGTTGCAGGACGAATCAGTCGGTCTCTCCCGCCCAGAAAGGCCAACATCACCGGGCCGTTGGGCCGTGGTGACGGCGATGCTGTTGTGGGGTACTCCCCAACCGAGGCCAGTCTAGCGGACTCCCCGAATCCGCATCAGGGGATGAGTTCGCGGGAGCCACGCGGCAAGCGGGTATCCCACCAACGAGCCCCCAGATCGGCGCCTCGGGACCCCCGACCTTCCCCGAAGGGCCCTGGCTGACCTCCACATGACATCTTGCGACACCGGCCCAGGGTGCCGATTGCGCAAGGCCCGATTCACCGAAGGGTGGTTGATACTCAACCCGTTGGACTCGCGGCGAGGCCCTGCTTCGCTCTCCTCTAGCGGTGCCCTCGGCTCAGCGCTCCACGTATCCCGAGAGCCAATCCCTGGTCTGTTCGACGATTGGCTCCTCGCCGAGCAGTTCAGTGAGGTAGTACGACTCGGTCCGCTCGCAGGCGCGTGGATCGGTGCCTCGCAGTGTCGTGCTCGCCACCCGACCGCCGGTTGCCGTCTCGTACAACGTGACCGTCTGCGTGTACCGGTACCGGATTATGTCGGGCCCGTCGTAATAGCAGGTCTGGATGGCGACCTGTTCGATCTCCCCGATGACCGCCACCAGCTGGATTCCTCTGATGCTGAGAGGCCTCCACTCCTCGGGCAGGACCGTGTTGTACCAATGCTCGTCGCCGTTGGGTTCGATGAGGACGATTGGGTGCGGCACGCTGCCCCCCCGGTAGGCGTCGGCGCCTTCGATACTGCCGCCGTCTGCGATCGCTGCGGAAGCCAGATGGATCGCCGGATCCGAGTCGAATCGGGTGCCTGCCATGGAGGCCACGTCGTCGAGGGTGCCCTCACCGAACGTGGCACCTACCAGGTGGGCGCCGTCGAGATTGGCGTCGGTGAGCAGGGCGCCGGTGAAGTCGGCGTCCACCAGCCAGGCTCCCGATAGATCAGCGCCGGTCAAGTCACCGGAGATGACGGCACCGTCCCCGGACACTTCGCTCAGGTCGGCCTGTACCAGCACGGTATCGACCAGCAGCACTGCGGTCACCGTCGACTGGTGAAGAATCGCCGCCGTCAGGTCGGCCCCGGTGAATGAGGCCGCACTGAGATCGGCCGATTCGAGCGACACCCCGGTGAGGGTCGCCCCGTCCAGGGTCGCCCAGGAGAGATCACAGCCCAGGAGGTCGGCCCCATCCAGGCTCGCCCCGGTGAGGATCGCCCAGGAGAGATCGCAGCCCAGGAGGTCGGCCCCATCCAGGGCCGCCCCGGTGAGATCGGCACCCGAAAGATTCACGTTGACGAGGTCCGTCCCGGTCAGGTTCGTCCCGGCGAGGACCGCCTGGGCGAGAGTGGCGCCGTTGAGGTTGGTCCCATCGAGGATCGCCCCGGTGAGATCGGCACCGGAGAGATCCGCCTCGACGAGGATCGTCCCGGTGAGGGGCACACCGCGAAGGTCGACTCGTGTGAGGTCTGCACCCGACAGGTCGAGCCCGGAGAGATCGACCCCGGTGAGATCGGCTCCGCTGAGCATGGCCCCCGATAGATGAGCTCCCCGCAGCGTGGCCTCCGACAGATCGGCGCCCGCAAGATCCACATTGGCGAGCCATACGTCGGTCAGCACAGCGCCGATCAGCGTCACCGCATCCATGTCGGCGCCGGTCAGGACCGCGCCGGTGAGGTCGGCCCCCGAGAGGTCGCACCCCTGGAGGTCGGCCCCGGAGAGATCGATACCGGTGAGGGTCGCCTCGGCGAGGGTGACACCGTAGAGATTGGCGCCATCAAGGTTGGCCCCGGCCAGAATCGCCCCGGTGAGATCAGCACCGGAAAGGTCCGCCTCGACAAGGATCGCCCCGGTGAGATCGGCACCAGAGAGATCCGCGTTGACGAACCCCGTACCGGTCAGGTTCGCCCCGGTGAGATCGATCCCGGCGAGTTTCGCCGCCGCGAGATTGGCGCCGTCCAGTCGGGTCCCGTTGAGAATCGTCCCGGTGAGGTCGGCACCGGAGAGATCGGCACCGGAGAGATCCGCATCGGTGAAGTCCGCTCCGGTCAGGTTCGCTCCGGCGAGGTCGGCGTCGCGGAGCACGCTCCCGGCCAGGACTGCGTCGTGGAGGTCGGCCAACGGGAGGGCTGCCCCTCTGAGATTTGCGCCGGTGAGGTCCGCCCCGGAGAGTTCCGCCTCGGTGAGGTTCGCCCCGGTCAGGTTGGCGTCGATGAGGCTGGCGCCGGTGAGGTCGTGGTTGGCCAGGTCGAGCCGAGCCAGTTCGGCCTCGTCGAGGACGATCCCGGCGACGGTGGCGTCGGTCAGGATCGCTCCGGTCAGGTCTGCGCCGCTCAGGTTGGCGCCGGTGAGATCGGCACCGGTCAGATCGACACCTGTCATGGTGGCTCCGGACAGGTCGATCTCGACGAGTTGGCGTCCCGATAGATCCTTGCCCGAGAGATCGGCCCCCGGTTGCAGGCCGGACGAACATCCCGCCGCTGCCACCGCCGATCCGACGACGCAAACGGCGATCACCAGTCGGCGCAGCACACATCTGTCTCTTCGATCCACGGCCGCTACCCCCCTGACAGCACTCACCGTACGCTCTTCGGTTGGGTCTTGTATGCCGGGGGTCCCCCAGGCTCGCCCCTGGCGTGGAGAACTCCCGGGCATCGCCGCACGGCGACTCCCGACCTCAACCGGCGCCCGCATGCCGCCGATTCGCCAACCCCCTCGGCAGTTGGTGCGGTCTCTACCGTCGCCGATTGAGGCATCCGACGCCCCGGTCCGCATGTCCGCCTCAACATGTAGTTCGGACACCGTGTGGGCGGTTGGGGGGCGGACTGCCTGAGCGCTCTCGAGTTCCGCTCAACGGTGTGCGTCTCTCGGCCCACCCTTCCGGTCAACCGGCGGGTGACACTGCCGGCTCCGGGGCACCCCGAGGCCGTCGCCACCCCTCCCCTGCAGCATCGGTAGGTTGGGTGCCGGCGGGAGAATGAACATGCTGCGAGCGTACGGCCGGTTCGTCAGCCGGCACCCCTGGTGGGTGCTGCTCGTGCTGGCCGTCGTCAGTGTCGGCCTGCTGCAGGGGGTCCGGGTGCGGCACGAGGCGCCGCCGACCCGGATGGTGGAGGCGTTCCTTCCCGCGGGGAGTGCGTTTGCGCTCGCCCAGGATCGGCTCGCTGCGGACTTCCCTTTGCAGGCCGGGCTCACCTCGATACAGGTGGTGTTCCGGGGCAATGTGCTGACCGCTGAGGGGTTGCGGCAGACCAGGGAGGCGGTGGAGGCGGTGGTCTCCGATCCCCTGGTGGCCGAACTGCGGGCCGGTTCGCAGCCGCTGCTGAGCCCCGGCCACCTGGTGCCGCTGCTGGCCCCCGACGGCGGCGTCGACGGGATGTCGCCGTTCGAGATCGCAGCAATGCTCTCGATCGCCCGGGACATCCCGGAGGCACAAGTTCTGATGACGGCCATTGATTCGGTGGTAGCTCGCGACGGGTCGGGGGCGGTGGTCGGGGGCCTCGGTCTGGTGACCCTGTTCGATCCGGGTGATCCCGATGCGGTGAGGGCAGCACAACTGGCGGCCGACGAGGTGGTCGCCGGCTACCCACTGGCGGGCTTGGAGGCCTCCACGGTTTCCTCGGCGCTGGTGGAGCGCGCCTCGGAGGACACCGTTGCCACCAGCACACCGTTCCTGATGGCTCTCGCCATGGCGGTGATCGTGGCGATCCTGCTGCTCTTCTACCGCACCGTCAGCGACGTGATCCTCTCGATGGCCGGCCTTGGGCTCACCATCGGGTGGACGCTGGGGTTCCAGGCGTGGCTGGGGCCCGGTGGTCTCGGATGGATCGGTGACCTCGACACGCTGGAGATCCTGGTCCCGGTGGCGTTGATCGGTTTGTCGGTGGACTTCGCCCTGCAGATCACCAGCCGCTACCGCGACGCCCTGGACACCGGTGAGGAGCCGGCCCCGGCGCTCGGAGGAGCCGTCACCCGGTCGGGAACGGCCTTGCTGCTCGCTGCAGGGACCACGGCGGTGGCGTTCCTCACAAACGTGACCAACACGATCCCACCGATCCGCTACTTCGGGGTCGTGGCGGCCGCCGGAGTGATCTTCGGGTTGCTGGTGATGTCGTCGTTGGTGCCGGCGGGGAGGGTGATCCTCGATCGGTGGCGGGTGCGGGGCGGGCGGCGGGTGGTTTCCGGTTCACTCGACGACGCCCTCCCCGGTCTGGTGCCTTTCATCGGCCGGGTCGCCGAGATCGTGGTCGGGCGCCCGTTGGTGGTCCTGGTGCTGGTCGCCGGGGTGACGGTCGCTGCGGCGCTCGAGCTCCCCAAGCTGGAGACCACCTTCGATCAGACCGACCTGCTGCCCTCGGGTGACCTCCTGGACGACATCGAGTTCCTGCAGGACGGGCTCGGGGGGCGATCGGAGGTAGTGACCGTGCTGGTGGAGGTCGACCTGTCGAGCGACCGCACGTTGCGGGATCTGATCGACCTGGAGATCGGACTGGTGGACGTCAACCGCCGGCCCGACGCCGCATCGGGCCCGGTGATCCAGTCGCTGATATCGCTGATACGAGACTGGTCCGAGGATTCGGGGCTCCCCGGTGACGAGTACGACCCCGCGTTCCGGGTCTTCCTCGAGGAGCTGGACACTTCGTTGCTGGTTCCGCCGGAGACGGTGAACCTGCTGTATTCCGAGTTGCATCGCATCGACCCCGAGGGTTTGGCAGCGGTGGCGGTGTTCCGCGAGGGGCCGGATGCGACGATCGTGCAGTTCCCCGCCCGGACGGGTGACCAGGACGCCAGCCGCCGCCTGATCGAACAGATCGAACGGTTGTGGTTCGGCGAGGACGACGCCATCACCGCACTGGGCGACCAGATTCTCGCCGTGACGATCACCGACGAGCTGACCTCCAGCCAGACCCGCGGGGTGGGGATCACCCTCGGGGTGACGTTGGCGTTGCTGCTGCTGTACTTCGGGTTCACCCACTTCCGCCCGCTGCTCGGGCTGTTCGCCGTGCTGCCGATCGCCGTGGTGGTGATCTGGGTGCTGGGATCGATGGTGGTCCTGGGGATCTCCTACAACGCGGTCACGGCGCTGATCACGGCCCTGATCATCGGGGTGGGGGTCGACTACACGATCCACCTGACGCACCGGTTCCTGGAGGAGCGGCAGAAGACCCACTCGCTGACGGTGGCGATGCGATCGACCATGCTCACGACGGGCGGGGCGCTGATCGGGTCGGCGTTGACCACGGCGCTGGGGTTCGCCGTGTTGTTGATCGCCCCGCTGACGCCGATGCGCCAGTTCGGGGTGCTGACGGCGCTGACGATCCTCTACTCGCTGATCGCTGCGTTCGTGATCCTGCCGCCCACATTGACGTTGTGGGCGATCTATCACCGCTGGCGGGATCAGGCGTTCTCCGGCGACCCCGACCGGGCCCAGCATTCCGAATCGGCCCACCCGGTGGGGTAACGGCCGGGGTGGACCCCGGGGGGGTGCCCCCTCCCCCGCCCGGTGTTTGTAATCCGGGCAGGTAGCGGGCGGTCAGGGATGCGGACTCCTCGAGGACCTGGTCTCCCAGCACTTGCCGCGGGGTGCCGATCGACCCCATTCGGGTCCGGCCGCCGGTCAGTGGCCGCCGACGCCGTTGGCGTCGATCACCCCGAACACCCCCTCGGGGGCATCGAGCAGAGCCACCTCAGTGCCGTCGAGGCCGTAGATGCTCAGGCCTCCCCAGATGACGCCACAGCACCCCAGTTGCCAAACCATGATCGTGGTGGAGGTGGCGGCCACGAGTTGGCCGGCGACCGGTTCTCCGAGCGGGATCGGGTTCGACGGCGGTTCTGCCCGGTAGGTCGGGTACCACCCGGAACCGACCGCCAGGAAGCCTTGGATGAGAGCCGTGTTGCCGGCACGGATGCCGTCGACGTAGCCATCGTGCCCGGCGCCGGGGTCGGCGTGGTCGGCCGTCGCCAGCGACTGGGGTGCCGCCCGGCCACCGGCGTCGACGATCCACAGCGTGAATGCGTCCGGCCAGCCCGGCCGGGGATTGAGGCAGCGGACGAGCACCTCGGTGTCGGTCCACCACGACATCGCCCGGCAGTCGGTGCCGGGCCGGTCCAGGTCCCGGATGTGCTCGCCCCGGTTGCCGACGAGCGTCGGCCCGGCCGGGGCGTTGATCACCAGGTCGAGGCCGCTCGGGCCGTAGAGCCAGGGCCGCAGTGGGATCCCGAAATCGTAGATCTCGTCCTGGTACTCGCCGAGGGTCCGGAGAAGGGCACCGTTGCCGCCGTACAGTCCGATCACGCCGGTGGGGCTGAGCGCGACGTAGTCCCTCCCGGTGGGGCGGGTGAAGGTGGCGTGCCGGGAGTCGGCGGGCACGGGGAGCGGCAGCATCGAGCCCGTGGTGAGGTCGAGCAGGCCCAGCGATCCCTCGAAGCGGAGGAAGGCCCGTCTCCCGTCGGGGCGCACGTCGAGGATTCGCTGCGGAGCGGTCTCCGGCGGCCAGTGCGCTGCGGCGTACGGCGTGCCGTCGGGAGCCACGAGGAGCAACGCCACGAACTCCTCCCCCGGCGGGGTCGTGTCCAGGTAGCCGACCGCGGTGGAATACAGGACGGCCGCCCACGACCGGTCTACCTGACCCCATGGGATCTGGCCGGCGGACATAACCACCGGGAGAACCGGGTTCGTCGGGAGCGTCGTGGTTGTCGGCGCCGGAACCGTTGTCGTCGTGGTGGTAACGGCCGTGGTGGTGGTCGCTTCGGTAGTGGTCACTTCGGCCGTAGTGGTGACGGCGGTGGTCGTGGTGGTCGTGCCGTCGGTGACGGTCGTCGGGCCGGACGTCGTCGGCGGAACCGTCGCCTGGTCGCTACTGAGAACGCCGTCGTCGCCACAGGCTGCGATCACCAGAGCCGTCGAGACAAACAGTGCAAGGACGCGGCGCACAGAGATTCCCCGGTTCGACTGTCTCCGATCCTATCGGAGAAGTCGGGGGGTCCGGTGCTGTGGTTCCCCGGGGTGGTGTGCTCCTGGTGCCGGTGCCCGAGGGTGTGCGAATTCCGCCGGCGATGGAACCACCGCCACAGCCGGTGATTGGGCCCGGGTGTGGGTGGCTTTAGGTGCGGACCGGGGGCGGACCGTCGGGTGGTGGCTCCATCCTCCGGGGGTCACCCGTCGGGTTTCCCGGTGTGCGGCACCCAGCCGATCAGAACCGCTCGTCTTGGCCGGGAACCACGAAGACCGTAAACAGCGTGTCCCAGAAGCCTCTGTG
>CBDUUY010000050.1:0-11487 GCA_965370535.1 uncultured bacterium | reverse complement strand
ATTCCTTGGTGCAGTCAACGCAGTTCAGGGTCGCCAACTTCGGGCTCCTCCCTTTCAGTCATCTCCTCGTGATCTGATCCAGTCGATGTAGTCGAGTACCTGCTTTCCGGTGCCGTGATCGAGGTAGGCGCCACCGTGTGAGAGTGTCATCCGGCTCGGGAACTCGTCAACGACCGATGGGGTCAGAGGCATGAAGCTGGCAGCCGCCGAGAGCCGGGGGTCTGTGAGTCCGAGAGCCCCCTTGCACAGGATGGGCTCCTCGCTGGCCACACGTTCTCGCTTTGCCGTCTCGATCGCAGCGACCGCCTGGACTCGAATCCCAGGTGTTTCGGCCAGGGCGGCCTGAATCCAACTGAACTCCCATCGGGCCGGACGAATCTTCCGCTCCAGACCTACAAGCAGGTTTCCATCAATCATCCTTCCCCGGATTATTCCAGATGGGCAATCTCATTGCGGCCGCAGGTTCAAGGCGCCGGTTGTTATCGGTGGCCTCGCCGTCTGGTACTGGTGCCGCCAGTGCGATGAACTGAACCGCCGACATTCCATAGATCACCGGGTCCTGCCTGCTCCTCGGCTGGGCCCAACTGACCTCCAACATCCCCCTTCCTGGCGCCGCGGAGGGGGGCGTTGTCGCGTCTCGGGGTCCTTTTCGATACGTAATCCGCTACGTGGGAAGAGAGAAGGGGACTCACCGGACGGTGAATCCCCTGGTCAGAGTGGTGGTCAGGGACGGCGTCGATCCGTCGACCTCCGGTTTTTCAGACCGGCGCTCTTCCGACTGAGCTACCTGACCGCGCGAGGCCGCAGCCTCGCTGGCGGGGACGACGGGATTTGAACCCGCGACCTCCGGCTTGACAGGCCGGCGTGAACTCCAGACTTCACCACGCCCCCAGCGCGCCCCCAACGGGATTCGAACCCGTGTTACTGGCTTGAAAGGCCAGCGTCCTAGGCCGCTGGACGATGGGGGCGGAACCGCATAGAGCATAGTTCCGCCCCAGACCATGCAATGCCCGGGAGCGGAGAGGATTATAGGCTGCCCCCGATCACCCCATGACTGAAACCCCACCATCCGAGTCGAGCGCCTGGTTCGACCGTCTCTATTTGGAGGCGGCGGGCGATCCATCCCTGGTGCCCTGGGCCCGCGAGGCAGTGTGCCCGATCGTCGCCGGCTATCTCGAACACAACCCTGGACCGGGCAGGGCGATCGTGGTGGGCTGCAGCCTCGGCGACGACAGCGAGGCCGTAGCCGCCGCCGGATACGACACCACCGCTTTTGATGTGTCGCCTGCAGCCATCGCCTGGTGCCACCGCCGATTCCCCGATTCGGCGGCCGCCTACCGGGTGGCCGACCTGTTTGCTCTCCCGGAGGAGTGGCATCGGGGGTTCGACCTGGTCGTCGAGGTGCGCACGGTCCAGTCGCTGCCCCCTTCGGTACGCCCCGATGTGCTCGATGCGGTGGCGAGTCTGGTGGCACCCGGTGGACGGTTGCTGCTCGTCGCCCTCGCCAGGGCTGAGGAGGTGATCCCCTATGGGCCGCCGTGGGCGGTCTCCGAAGGGGAATTGCAGCGCCTGCTCGATGAGGGACTCGACATCAAGGATTTCCGTTCCGTGTCGGGCGGGTCATGGAGTGATTTTGTCGCCGTCTACCGCCGCTAGATGGTGAACGGGTAGTCGACGCCGTTCACGACCAGCAGGTATTGACCGGTTGTGAAGGAGCCGATGTCTGCTGTGATCTCGAAGGGTTCGAGCACCTGGATGCAGGCGGTCTCGGGGTCGTCCACTGTGGAGAACACCTCCAGGGTGACACTGCCGTCCGCCCCGGTCTCACCGACCCGCCAGTCGGCCGTATGACACGGGGTGGGCAGGTTCCCGGCGACGATCGCCCGCACCTGGACCGGGTACGACTCCATGAAGACGAGTTCGACCGAGTCGACGTAGACAGGCCCCCTGGGGTCGCCGAGGAGAGTGGTGGATGGCTTGGTGGACGATGTGGTGGACGATGTGGTGGATGGCGGGATGGAGGTGGTGGTGACCGGGTCGTACGGCTCGGAGTCCGCCGGGGTCGATTGCCCGGACTCCGGCAGATCCTGGTCATCGTCTGTGGTGCCTCCCGGCAGGCTCACCGGGGTGGTCGTCTCCGGGGTGTCTGCGGCAGTCGCAGACGTGGTGCCGGCGTCGTCCCCGGTGGTGGTGGTGGCGGTGTCATAGGAGTCGCCGAAGAGGGTCGAAGCGTCATCACCGCAGGCGGCCACGACGAGGGTCAGGGCTATCAACAGGATGGCGCTGCGACGCATGGGTCCTCCGTGTGGTGATCGGTCAGCGTACCGCCCTCCCGGGCGACGATCAGGAGGGGATACCGGGTAGAACATGCGGGTCCTTGGTAGAGGAGTCGTCTATGGGACGGGCACCGGGGAGTCGGAGGTTCCCACTAGAGGCCGAGATCGGCGAGTCGGGCGGCCAGTTCCCTCGTGATGGTTTGAGACCCCTCGAAGCCGGCATGAGACAGGTCGCGGAACTGCGAGTCGGGCAGCAGATCGCTGAAGTCGAGGACGGTGTCGGCGCCGGCCTCGAGTACGGCCACCTCGATGTCTGCAAGGATCGCGGTGATCTCCTCCCAGCCACCCTCGTACATGCCCACCCGGGTACTCGACATCGGCATGAACACCACGACCGTGGTGATCCCTCTCGAGTGCAGGTTCTCGATGTTGTCGGCGATGGCTTCGAACCTCTCGGGGCAGGTCTCCAGCGGTCCGGTCCAGGCACCGTTGGCTACCGCTCTCAGAATCCTGGCCTCCGAAGCCTGGTTGAACACCCTTCGGCCCCCGAACTCGTTGAACTCGGATCGGTAGAGGGGAGGGGCCTCGAAGTGGACCGGGTCGCCGAACAGCAGGTGCTCCCACCACAAGCCGTCGAGGGCATCGTCTGGAGCAAAGGCCTCAGCTCGGAGAAGTTCCGACCATTCCCAGTCGTCCACGGAATCGGTGCAGGCTCCCGGGACCCTCTTGCGGGAGCGGACATCGCGGGGGGCTATGCCGTACACGACCAACTCCGGGTCGGTGAGCCTCAACACGCTCTCGAGCCAGATCGACAGTCGCTCGGGCCCCACGGCGGCGAGGCCGGCGTCGAAGGCGGTCCTGTCGTCGAGTTCGGTGAACAGCACCGGGTCGAATCCGTTGACCACCAGTGACGACCCGACCATGACGACTTCGAACCCACCGTTTGCGACGGCATTGGCCATGTCCCCGTGTTTGCCGGCGTGGTCCGATGATGTCCAGTAGGCCGGTGTGCTCAGGGTGTCGCCGCCACCGAGGAGGTGGTGGTAGAGGCGGTTGTTGACGTCGATGACCCGGTTGGTGGTGTCCAGCAGACTCTCCACCGGCAGGCCGGGGACCGTCGTGTCGGAACTGGTTGTCGGTGCGGTGACCTGCGGTCCGGCGGGTGTCGGGTCTGATCCTTCGGGTTCTGAGGGTTGCAGGGTGGTGTTGGCGAGGTAGGCGGTGAGTTGTGTGGTGAGGGCGGCGGCTGCCGACTGATCCAGGTGGGTGAAGTCGACGAAGTCATCATCGGTGAACCCGTAGCGGAGGTCGATGATCTGGATATCGAACACGTCGCCTATGGCAAGGATCGTTTCGTGGGCTCTGGCGGTGTCGCCGGCACCCTCGGGGTGTAGGAACACGTAGCGGTTCGGGATCGGCATCTCTGCGATCCCGACCTCGATCCCCTGATCCCGGAGTGCGCTCACGGTGCGGTAGAGGGCATCGATGTCGGTGGTGTCGATTCGGTAGTTGCTGAGCCGGGCCTGGATCTGGCGGGCCCGGTCGGGGCTGGTGTCAACTTCGAAGTCGAGGCGCTCGCCACCGTTGCCGAGGATGGCGGCCGCGGCGGCGAAGCCGTCTTCGATGTCGTCGCGTTCGGAACCGAAGAGGGCACTGGGGTGGCGCAGGATGGTGCGGTAGTGAACCAGAGATGAGAACCGGGCTGCGGTCTGCTCGACGGCAGCGAGTGCACCGATGCGGGAATCGAGGGCGTCTCGGTAGCGGTCCAGGTTGTCGTCGCCGTAGGAAGTGGAGAAGTCCATGCTGCAGAGACCCCAGACCACCAGATCGGGCTGGAGACGGGGGACCACCTCTTCCTGCAGCCAGGGTTCCATCACCACCGGCACACCTCCGGCCAACCCGGCGTTGTAGGCGGTGCGCGCAGCCGGGTCGGTGGCGGTGAACACCTCGGGCACGAGACCCTGCCACACCATCGAGGTGCCGACGAACACCACGTCGGCATCGCCGAGATCATCCATCTGTTCCACCTTCAACTGCGTGGTTGCGTCGTACCAGCGCAGGACGGGAGGACCCGCCGCCTCCGTGAATCGGGCTGCCGCCTCCGTCACGACTACGGCGGCAAGCAGGCCCAGGAGGAACAGAAGAGCGACGCGCAGGCGTTTGTCACCCATTGCCGGCCTTCTCGAAGACGGCGATGACATCCTCCAGATCGTCGAGGGCGGCCCCGAGGGCCTGGTGCCAGCCGATTACGTCCACGTTGCAGAGGTCCGCACTGCGCTTCAGGTCGGCTACGGCGGCCTGCAGCGGTGACCTGATCTCTGCGGGTGAGGCGGCCGCCAGATTCTCGAGGGCTACCAGGTCCTGTGGGCTGTGGCAGCCGGTCTGCTCGACGAGCACCCGGCGCAGGTTTCGGGCGACACCCCTGGCATCCTCGGACCCACCCCAGGTGCTCAGTTCGGCCGGCACCGTGGAAGCCGTCACCGTCGTGCTGGTGGTCGGCTCCTCTCCCCCCGACGGTGCCTCGCCGGAGGTGGTCGTGGTTGCAGGCGGTTCGTCGTCACACACAACGAACTCGGTCTCGAAGCCGTACTCATCCGTCTCGATCGCCAGACGGCACCCCTCGGGCACAACCACTTCGCCCGGGTCGAGAGGCGTCTGTTCTCCGATCGCGGCATCGACCCTGGCCAGCACCGCCGCCGATGCTGCTGCGGCGTCGTCATTGCCGTCGCCGGGCGAGCAGGCCGTTGCCAGCAGGGCCAGGCACAGGGTGAAGGGGGCGAGTCGGCGCATCAGAATTGGAAGTATATGAAGGGTTCGGGGGTGCCTCCGGAGAAGACGACGATGGCGGTCGTGGCGGTTGCTACTGCGGCTCCTGCGAGGGTTGGGGACCGCCTCGACGCCGCAATGGGATTGGGGCTGGTTCTGGTGATCAGGTCCACGCCGGGGGTGACACCTCCGGGGATTCCTAGAAGCCCGCTGAACGATGCATGTCACTCATCTCGACGACCAGATCATCGCCACTCGCGGTGTCCTCGGCTCCGCCATTCCACTGCGAGGAGTGCCGAAACCTCGTCCGTGCGAGTGGCGCGCCCGGCCGCCGATCTGAGCAACGGCACTATTCAGCAGACTCCTGGGCGGCCACCACATCCCCGGTGAGAACCGGAGTATGCCGACGTCCCGTCCCGGCCCAGGGCGTGCAGGCGCTACGGGACCGGGATGGCTGTGATCGGCCCGTGAGGTTGGAAGTCGGCCGGGGTCGGCTGCCCGAATTCCAGCAACTCCATGATGTTCTCGACCACGTCACCGCCGGCGGCCAGGGTCTCGATCTTGAGGGTGAACCCCAGTTCGGCGTCGATGCACTGACTCATGAGCTCGACATCGGCATCGGCGTCGTACGCCAGCGGACTGAAGGTGAAACACAACCCGGTGCGGCCACCGATGGTCTGCCGATCCTGTTCGACGTTGAATCCGGGAATCGAGGTGATGCCCTCGGTCAGCAGGAAACCGGACATCATCGGGCCCAGCATGGCCTGGCCGATGTCACCGGCCCCCGGCATCTCGATGCATTCCTCTCCGGGAGAGCCGCAGATGATGGTCGTGTCACCGATGGTCAGGAACATGCCGTCCTCCCCACCGGGGCCGATGAGGGTGGAGGAGACGGGCGGGTTCCGGGTGGGATCCTGGGCGATGGTGATGATCTCCTCGTCGGCCCCTTCCCCGAAGCGATATACGAGCCTCAGTGGGGCCGCCTCGTATCGGTCCAGCAACTCCTGGACATCGTCTGTGGTGCCACCCGGCAGGCTCGCCGGAGGGGCCGTCTCCTGGGTGCCGGCGGCCGTGGTGACCGTGGTCCCGGAGTCGTCCCCAGTGGTCGCAGCGGGGGTGTCGTCGGAGTCGCCGAAGAGAACTGAGGAGTCGTCGCCACACGCGGCCACGACGAGGGTCAGGGCGGTCAGCAGGATGGCGATGCGGCGCATGTTTCCTCCATGTTGTTGATGGTCAGCGTACCGCCCCGCCGGGCGGGAGGCTCACTCCTCGATCGATACGGCGATGGCGTCGTCACCGTGCCGGGTGATGGTGATCGTGGCCCCGGTTCCGGTCTTCACCACACCACCGGCGTTGCGCAGGGTGTACCCGGCTTCGGGCCGGAGCACGATCGCCTGATCGCCGTTCTCGTAGAAGAGCCCTACATCGACCAGGCCGGGTATCAGGCCCGGATCATCCTCAGGGAACAGGCCGGTGTAGAAGTGGTTGAGGATCTCATCGACGGTCGAACCGAGTTCGGCCAATGCTTTGGCCCCGTACTGGCTCAGACCGATCTGGTGCCCCCACCCCTGCCCGTTGATGGCCACACGACCGTCGGCCCGGAGTCTGACGGTGAAGGTGGGTGAGAGTGCAGCCTGTCCCACGGCCTTGTTCAGCGAAGGCACGTACTGCGGGTACAGGTCGATTGCATGCCGATTGAGCGCCCTCTGCATGGTCTCGATCGGGAACTCCCTGGTCTCCTCCGTGCTCCTGATGCGGACCCGGTAGGGCCCTTCGCCCGGCAGGGTGACGATTGTGCGGATCGACTCGATCTGCCCATCGAATGTGATGCCGTCGTGAGCCAGGATGTCCATGAAGGCGTCCAGAGGCAGCCTGTACCACCAGGTGGCGAAGACCGAGTCCTGGGGAGGCACCTCGACGGCCTGCAGATAGGACAGGGGCGCCGCCGAGGTCCACACGTCCTGGATCGACCTGGTCGTCAGGCCCGAGGTGGAGTGATAGAACGTGGCGGCCGGGGACCCGTTGTACAGCAGGATGCGGCCTTCGGTGGCGACCACCGCGTCCTCCCATGGTTCCAGCCACCCGTACTTGGTGCCCTTGTAGACCTGGCACAGCGACCAGTCACAGATGTCGAAGCCGTAGGTGGCCATCGGCCCGTAGCGGGGGTTGGAGACCAGGTTGGCCAGGTAGGTGCGGGCGGCGATCACCTGGCTCTGCAGGGCGGCCGCACCCCACGAGTAGGGCATCTCGGCGATGCCGAGCAGGTATCTCTCGGGATCGATTCGTTCGATCATCAGCAACCCGTCGGGCAGATTGGTGATGGTCAGCACACCCTCGTGGCCCTGCACCAGTTGGCCGACGGCCGGTTGCCAGAGCACCCACCCACCCTCTGGGGTGACTTCGATGCGGCTGTAGGCGAAGACGTCACCCTCGGCGTCGGGGGTGCCGTCGGCCAGGTGGGTGTCGTTGCGGCGGAACTCCCACAGCACGTCGTCGTCGCGTCCGCCGTCGAGGTCGTCGGCGTGCGGGCCTCCCGCCAACTCGTCGGCTCCACGATTGCCCATCAAGAGGTCGTCGCCGGCGCCTCCCCACAGGTCATCGGCACCACCTCCGCCCCAGATCTCGTCGTTGCCGTCACCCCCCCGCAGCACGTCGTTGCCGGGATCGCCGTACAGGGTGTCGTCTCCGGCCCTGCCCACCAGAGTGTCGCTGCCGTCGCCTCCCCGGAGCACGTCGTTGCCGGGATCGCCGTACAGGGTGTCCTTCCCGGCCCTGCCCACCAGAGTGTCGTTGCCCACCCCGCCTCTCACCAGGTCGTCGCCGGTGCCACCGGAGATACGGTCGTCGCCGGACCAACCCAGCAGCACGTCGTTGCCGGGGCCTCCGCAGAGGATGTCGTCGCCTTCCTTGCCGCGGATGACATCGTCGCCCCCGAGGCCGTGGATGACGTCGGCATCATTGGTCCCGATCAGCACGTCGTCGCCGGTGGTGCCGACGATGGTGGCGGCGATGCCGAAGCAGGTGGTGGCGGAGGCCGCCGCGGTGGACGGGAGCGCGGCGAAGGCCAGGCCCAGGGCGATCAGGCCGATTCGAAACGGGTTGGGGCGGGTGATGACAGGGATGGAGTCCTCACCCGGGAGCGTACCCATGCCGTTGAATTGTGTGAGCGACCCCGCCATCCGGACGAGGCACGACGCCCCGGGGTCGCCGGGATCGTTGCTCGGCTACCCGGCCCCCACCTCGACCGTGAAGGTGAGCGATGGAGTCATGATGGACAGGGGGCCCTGGCTGATGATGACCTCGGTGGTGCCGGACCCGAACACCCAGAACACGAATTCGGTGAAGGAAGGTGCGGCTCCCGGTTCCGATGGCACAAACGTGAACGAGTCGCCGATTCCGAGGACCACCGGATCGGGTGGCTGGGCGATGATCCAGGGAGCGTCCCCGGGATCGTCGATGGGAAGACGGGCGGTGATCGTGTCTCCGACACCCACCCGGAGGACCGCCCCGTCATCGGCCAAGACGAGGGTGAATTCGGCGCCCCGAACCCCGGGTGTGGCCACGGTGGTCGCGGGAGCATCCGTGGCCGAGGTCTCCCCGGCGAGGGCTGCATCCAATTCCGTGGAGGAGGTGGTCGTGGCGGCATCGTCGCCTCCGCCGCACGCCGCCGTCAGCGTGGCCATCACAACTACCACGATTGCGGCTCGTCGCATGCTCTTCTCCTCTGTTGGTCCCCGGTGGCCTTCGACCCGGCCCCCGCATTGGGTCCGGCGGCTCTACACATCTGGGCACGAGTGGTGCCGTATCTTACGGGCTCATCTCATAGGCGTCTCTGAGAGCGAACACCCGGTCTTCCCAGACCCGGCCGAAACGGCCGGCGTCGGCGACCGGGCGCCGGATCATCGCCAGGCAGTGCTCGGCCTGGTCCTTGGAGGTGGTCGGCTTGCCGTGCAGGTCCACTGCGAACCGGGACCAGTCGCGGACCAGCACGTCGAACACCTGGTCGATCAGGTCCCCGTCGATGCCGGTGATCTCGGCGCTCTCCAGGAACAACCTGGCGTATACGGCGAGCGTGAAGATCTCTCCGACTGCAAGGAGGTAGTCGATGTCGCGCGCCTGCTCCTTGGTCGGGGCGGCTTGCACCAGCATCTCCTTGAAGGCGGCGATCTGCTGGACGAACACCGCGACGTTGGGTTGATCGAAGCGGGCGAACACTGCATCCGGGTCGTCGAACCGGATCTTGCCGAGGCCGCGGGTAGGCCCCTGGTTGAACAGGAAGTCGTCGTTGGCGGCGTCGTCGCGCCGCGGTACCGATGACAGGTCGGCAGGGTGGAAGAAGTAGTTCTCCATGAACTTGACGATCAAGGCGATATTGACGTGGACCGTACCTTCGAGTTTCGGCAACGCCCGGATATCGCGGGCCGCCATCTCGAAGAAGGTGTCCTTCTCGAATCCCTTGGCGGCGATGACATCCCACAGGTGGTTGATGACGTCCTCGCCCTGGGTGGTGACCTTCATCTTCACCACCGGGTTGTAGAGCAGGTAGCGGCGGTCCTCGGGCGTTGCGGAGCGCATGTAATCCGACGAACGCTGGGCCACGAGTTTCATTGCCACCAGGCGGGCGTAGGCATCGGTGAACAGGGCCTGGGCGTGCGGGAAGTCGGTCACCTTCATCCCGTACAGTTCGCGGTGCGCTGCATGGTGGATGGCCTCGTAGAAAGCATGGGTGCAGATGCCTATCGATGCCCATCCCAGGTTGAACTTGCCGATGTTCACCGTGTTGAGGGCGGCATCCCATGCCTCGTCACCCCGCAGCAGGATGTCGTCTTCGGTGATCGGGTGGTCGGTGAGGGCGTACTCGGCGACGTAGTTCTGGCCGTGCACCACGTTTTGGACGCAGGTGTAGCCCTCCTTCTGCTGGTCCACCGCAAAGAAGACGTACTCGTCGGTGCCCGCGATCTTCCCGAAGGTGGAGACCAGCGCCGCCGCGTTGGCGTTGCCGATGTAGTACTTGCTGCCGTTGGCCAGGTAGGTGCCTTCACCCGTGGGGGTGAGGGTCATCTCGGTCGAGTAGAGATCGGCGCCGTGGGCCTTCTCGGACAGCCCGTAGGCGAAGATCCCACCCTCTTCGAGCAATTGTGCGGTGCGTTGTTTGACCGCCTCGTTCCGACTCATCCAGATCGGCCCGAGTCCCAGCACCGATACCTGCCAGACGTACCAGTAGGGGAGCCCGTAGAAACCGAGGATCTCGCCGAACTCACAGTTCCTCCAGGTGTCCCATCGGGTGTCGGCCCCTCCGTATGCCTCCGGGGTGCACATGGTGGCGAAGAGGCGGTGTTCGCCCACGAAGTCGATGAGGTCTTGGTACCAGACGGAGCCGTGATCGTCCTCCTTGATGCGGGCCTTGCCCTTGGCCTCGAAGAACTCGACGAGCAGGCGCATCACCTCGGCAGATCGCTCGTCCGGGTAGGACTGGGTGGGCTCGTGAGGGTGGAACAGAATCATCGACATTTCCCTGATCGGCTGCCGCCGAGCCTACGCCTCCCGCGACGGGTCCACTCCCAGCCTGAATTGGTCGGGGCGGGGGGACGGCGAACTGCGGTTTCGCTTGCCGTCAACCAGCAATGTGGGATGTGCCGATCGACTCAATCGACGGTTGCAGGCGGCCGATGGTGCAGGGGAGGGCCCCGATCGCGGGCCGCACAATGAACCCCCGTATTGCCATCGTCCACATCCACAAGACCGCAGGGACCACACTCTCCGGCGTGCTCAAAGCGGCTTTTGGGGGCCGCTACTGCCTGGTCTCGGCACGGGATCCCGACGCCCCGTTCTTCGGGGCCGATGACCTGAGAGCCCTTCGCCACCTCTATCCGCGCCTCGAAGCACTGATGGGCCACGACATCCGGCCATACGGCGATCTCCACGAGTCGGCGCCCGGCCTCTCCTATGTGACCTTCCTGCGGGACCCTGTGGTGCGCTGCGCCTCTCACTACCAGTACGACGTGCAGGTGGGAGGAGTGGATCTGCCGCTGGAGGAGTGGCTGACCCACGAGGTGTCACCGAACCGTCAGACCAGGCACCTGGCAGGCCCCGGTGCGACCGCTTCCGACGCCATCGACATGGTGGAGGACCGGATCGGCTTCGTGGGCACTGTGGAGCAGTTCGATGCATCGCTGGTGATGATGGCCTCCTTCTACGGCTTCCCCTGGCTCGGGTACACCCGCAAGTGGTCGGCCCCCACCGACGACATCAAGACGCGCTTGCTGGATGATCCGGCCAGTCGGGAGATGCTGGTGGAGGCCAACCGGGAGGACCTGGCGCTGTACTGGCACGTCGCCGATGAGGTGCTCCCTCGTCAGGAGGCCGCCTACGGACCGTCCCTGGCAGCCGACGTCGAGGCGTTTCGGGAGGGGAACAGGTCGGTGACCCGGCGGGGTATGAACAT
>CBDUUY010000049.1:0-11672 GCA_965370535.1 uncultured bacterium | reverse complement strand
GCGAGTGGCGATGATCTGGTCGCCGAGATGAGTGACATGCATTGCTCAGCGGGCTCCGAGGGAATCAGACCTCCCGGAACAGGTAGGGCCTGATCGCATCGATGCGGTCCTCGAAGCCTCCGGGATGCAGATGCCACAGCGTGGCCGCCAGCGAGGACAGCAGGGCGTTGCCATCTTGAGGCGTGAAGCAGAAACCCACCAACTCCCGGCCGTTGCGAACCGTCAGCGTCTCGAAGGGCACCACCGTCTGGCTCAGGATGCGCCCAAAGTGTCCGTGATCCCTCCCGAACGAGAAGATCTGATTGGCAGATCGCTTGTAGGTCAACGCCACCCGGGTGTTGGCCCGCAATCTGTCGATCGCCTCGTCAACGTCCATCGCACGATCCAGCAGCAGGCTGAAGTGCAAAGCGTGCATGTACTGGGTGTTGATCTTGATCGCCGAAGAGAACACCGGCAGGCCGTAGCCCATCGTGGCGAACAGGTCGTGAGCGTCCCTGGCGTGGTGGGTGCCGAAATCCGGGTCCCCGTGGGTGCCGACCGTCGGACTGGGGGCAAACGAGCCGTCCTGGCTGATGTCGTTGGCCCGCCGCAGGCATAGGAAGCGGCCGCTCTCGAGATGTGAGGTGCCGTCGGAGTCCATCGCCAGCGTCTTGATGAGCACCGCGATGTTGTGCGTGTTGCACGACACCACGTGGATGAACCGATCCTCACCCCGGACCAGGGCCTCGTCGTTGATTCCCCTGGCGTACATCTTCCCGAATCCGTACTCGGAGCCCTGAGCGAGGAAACCGAGCGGCCCTGAGGCGTGCTGGTAGATCTGCTCCTTGTTGGCGTTGCCTACCGGGGTGCAGTCGATCACCACTGAAGCCCGTTCGATGGCCTCCCTCGCCTCGAGGCCGGGCATCAGGCCGATCTCCTCGAACCCGTCGCGGCGATCCTCGTCCACCGCCAGCACCGCACCGCGGCGGATCAGGTCGGTCACCTTGGCTCGCTCCTCGACCAGAGGGGTGCGCTTGTGGAAGGTGACCTCGTCGATCCCGAAGGCATCCCGATCGTCCTCGAGCATCCCGATGAGTGGTTCGCCGATGGTTCCCGTGCCCACCACATGGACGATGTTCGGCATGATCCCTCCAGATCCACGACCCGCTGGGAACGGGCCGGTCGTAGGCCGATGCTACGTGTTGGCCGGTTCAGACGTCGGGAACGGCCGGTCCCCCGCCATCTCGCCTACGACGCGTCACCGGCGCCTTTGAGCGCCTCCGCCAGCATCCCCGCCACATCCGGGGTGGTCGAGGCATGCGGTGCCAACCGCGCCCAACTGCCGCGCCGGGAAACGACCAGGCCGGCCGCCTCCAGGCGCTCGACCGTGTGGACCGCATCGACTCCCGGCATGCGAAAGCACAGGATCCCGGCACGCTCACCGGGACCCGCCCAGGGGGCCAGCGTCTCGGCGCCCGCCTGGGCGAGCACATCATCGAGGGCGGCCATCCGATCGGCGATGGCAGAGGAGATGGCTTCGATCCCGGCGATCTCGATCACCTCGACGGCCGCGGCAAACTGCATTGCGCCAACGATGGGAGGGGTGCCCTCCTGAAACCGCCCGGCATCGGCCAGCACAGGGTGCGGCGGGACCCGATCGGTCTCCATCGGATCCTCGACTCCCAGCCAGCCGCTGAGGGTTGGGGCCAGCCTGTCGAGGGCACGGCCGGACACGGCCATCACCCCGCTCCCCCATCCGGCCCGCATCCACTTCTGGCCACCGGCGACCATGACGTCGGCAGGGCCGATGCCGCGGTGCACCGCCCCCAACCCCTGGATTGCGTCCACAACCAGAAGGGCATCCCCTGCCACCTCTCGCATCCCGTCGAGGTCGATGCGGAAACCGGTCTGGAAATCGACGAGGCTCACCGCCACCGCCCTGGTCCCGTCGTCAACAGCCTCCGAGATCCGCCCGGGGGTCACCCTGCCGTCGGGGATATCGAGCAACCTGACCTCAGGGCCACCCACCTCTGCGGCTCGCAGCCACGGGTAGGCGTTGGCGGGGAACTCGTGGGATGGCAGTACGACGTTGCCTCCCACCCCGAGCAACCCGAAGGCCGTCTGGAACAACCCGGCCGAAGTCACCGGGAGTGGAGCCAGATGCTCAGGAGGCACTTCCATGAAGCGCGCCATGGTCGCTACGGCCGCCTCCAGGAGTGGGTGCACGTGCTGCGCGATCGACCCGGGGGGCGACGCCACCAACCCCAGCAAGTCGTCCACCGCCTTCCGGACCCGGCGGGACACCGGTCCGATCGAGGCGAATTCGAGGTATCCCCCGGGTTCCGAGAACTCGTCGAGGTAGGCAGAGGGAAGGTTCATTTGGGCAGCATCACCCGTCTCATCAGTTCCACAGGAGGTGCTCCACGGGAGAGCAACCGATCGTGGAAGGCCCTCAGATCGAAATCGGGCCCCTCGGCCTGCTTGCAGTCCTCCCTGAGGCGGAGGATCTGCAACTTCCCCAGCGTGTAGGAGTAGTAGCCGGGGTCGAAGGCGCCCCGCTCGGCCTCGGAGCGAGCCGGGGTCTCCTCGTAGAGCGCATTCTCGACAAACAGTGCGGTGGCCTCATCGAGAGTCATGCCGTGCGTATGCATTCGGATGGCGGCCACAAATCGGCAGTTCCGGACCAGCGCCTCCACCAGTTGCGCCATACGGAAGCGGGGATCGCCATCGCGATAACCCTCCTCCCACATCATCTGTTCGGTGTAGTGGGCCCATCCCTCGACGAAGGCGTACGACGCCACCCGGCGGGAGACCTCGGTGGGGGCCGAGTCGTAGTGCAGGAAGTGCACGTAGTGTCCCGGATAGGCCTCGTGGATGGAGATGTCCTCCAGGGCGAACGAGTTGAGAGTCCTGAGCCACTCATCGGCCTTGGCCTCATCCCAGTCCGGCTCGACCGGCGTCACGTAGTAGATCGCATCGGTCGCCTCGGTCTCATAGGGACCGGGTGTGCTCATCATGGCGAAAGCCCAGCGCAGGTGCCGGGGGGTCTCCTCCACCCTGGCCCGCACCTCACTGGGAATGGTGATGATCTCCCTCTCCAGCAGGAACGACCTGATGTCCTCGAGCATCGCCCGGGTGGACGGGATCAGATCATCGGCAGAGGCGTGCACCGAGGCGACATGCCGCTCGTAGACCTCCCGCGCTGGCACGCCAGGTTCGATCTGGGCGGCGGCCGAGTGCAGCGCATCCAGGTTGGCCTGGAGGTCGGCTTCGCCGATCTCCAGCAAGCGATCGAGGTCCATATCGACCAGTTCTCCCTGGTGCAGCATGGCTTCCAGCACCTCGCCGCCCACGGCGAATTCCTCGACGGCATCGGGCAGCAGATCGTGTTCCACCCAGGCTGCGTAATCCCGCAGCGCGTCGATGGCGATCGCCGCCTCCCCCATCACCAGGCAGGCCACAAATGGGTCGTCGGCCACCTGATTGGGGAGATCCGCCTCCAGCGAGTCCGCCATCCCGGTGGCCAGACGAATCGCCCACTCGCCGAACACCCTCGGAATCGAGCCCTCCAGACACGCCCTGGCCTGGTCGAGGAGCCTGGGAGCCTGCTCCAGCACCGCTGCTGCCTGCTCGGCGCGGTGCCCCAACGGGGCATAGTCACGGGTCAGATACAGGGTGATGTCCAACATCGGGATCGGGGTCATCGGATTGACCTGCCAACCCCGTATCTGCTCCCAACTGATCAGCGCTGTGTCGACGGCTGCCGTCAGTTGCAGACGATCCATCTGCTGATCGGCATCGAGGTTCTCCAGCGACCCGAGTCGCTCCTTCAGCAGCCGAAGCCTTTGCAACTGGGCGCCGACCGCCTCCTCGGTGAGTTCGGGCACGATGCCGTCGTACTCGTGCTTGCCGAGATACACGGCTTCGCCCGGGTCGAGATTCCATAGCGCTGCCGAGGCCCCATCCACCAGTTGTTCGAACATGGGCCGAGGCTACCCCGGGCCGCCGGCCTCATCTCAGGATGCCCCGCTCCCACACCGACACCAGCCGGGCATAACCGGGGTCTGATGCCGCCAATTCGGCATGTGAGCCAACCGCGACGATACGTCCCTGATCCATCATCACCACCCGATCGGCCCCTTCGGCCGTCCGCAGGCGATGAGCGATCACGATGGCGGTCCTGCCCTCGAGCACGGTCGCCAGTGCATGTTCGACACGCACCTCGGTCTCGGGGTCCAGGTTGGAAGTAGCCTCGTCGAGCACTATCACCGTCGGATCGGCCAGCAGAGCCCTGGCGAGTGCCACCAACTGCCGCTCGCCCGCCGAGAACCTGCTCCCCCGTTCCCTCACCAGAGTGTCGAGACGCTCCGGCAGCGCACGGGCCCAGGCTTCGATCCCCACCGCCCGGCACACTTCCCACAACCGGTCGTCACCGGCGTCGGGCCTGGCGTAACGCAGGTTGTCCCGCAGCGTGCCGTTGAAGAGGAACCCCTCCTGGGGAATCAGCACCACATGGCGCGCCCGTTCGGCGGCCGTCACCGTCCGCAGGTCGGTGCCGTCCACCAGCACCCGGCCCTTCACCGGGTCGTAGAACCGCAGCACCAGTCGGGCCAGTGTGGACTTGCCCGCCCCCGTCTCACCCACGATCGCCACGCGCTCTCCCGGCCGAATCCGCAGATTGGCGTCTTCGACAACGGGGACTCCGGCCTGGTACTCGAAGCCGACACCCTCGAATACCACGTCGCCGAGCACCGGTGACGGCAACCCTCCCGCACCTGGGGCATCGGACACCGCCGGCGGGGTGTCGAGCAGTCGGAACAGCTTCCCGAACGCCGCCGCAGCCGACTGCAACTGGTTGTAGGTATTCGACAGGTTGATGATCGGCTGGAAGAACCAGTCGAGGTACAGCAGCATCACCACCAGCGTGCCGAATGTGATATCCCCTTCCAGCACCCGGTGCCCTCCGAAGAACAGAACCATGGCGATGCCGACCGTTCGCAGGAACGCCACACCCGGGAAATACCACGACACCGCCCGAGCGGCCCTCATGTTGGCTTCGAAGTAACGTTCGTTGACCCTCCCGAAGGCCCCCGCCTGCTGCTCCTCCTGGGTGAACGCCTGCACCACCCGCACTCCGGTGATGCCCTCCTGGAGAGATGCCAGCACCCTGCCGATCTGCTCCCTCACCTCCCGGTAGGCCCTGCCGGCAAATCGCTGGAACACCCATGAGATGGCGATGACGACGACGATCAGGACGAAGACCTGCAGAGCCATCGTCACGTCGATCAGCAGCAGGGCCACAGACACCCCGACCAGAGTCAGCAGGTTGATCGCCAGGCTGACGGCACCCTCTTCGGCGAACTCCTGGATCGCCTCGATGTCGTTGGTCATTCTGCTGACCAGCACCCCGGTCTTGGAGCGGCCGAAGAAGGCCATGTCGAGGCGCATCAGGTGACGGAACACCTCACTGCGCAATCGCCGCAGGTACTGCTCACCCACCCAGGCCACCGCGTACTGGGCGATCCGCTGCGACACGTATTGCAGAGCCAGCAGGCCGATGTAGACGAGGGCTGCCCTGGTCACGACACCCCGGTTGCCCACCCCGATACCATCGTCGACGCCGACCCGCACCGCCAGTGGCCCGAGCAGCCTGGCGGCGGTGGCCACCACCGTCGCCACCAACGCACCCACCACAGGCCACAACAGAAACCGGGCCACGGCCGCCGCCCGCCGCATCAAACGCCCCGCCCGCCGTTCCTCCAGGATGGCCGTCATAGGCCGGCCTCCTCCTGGGCGAGCACCTCCGAGTAGCGGGGCACCGTGGCCACCAACTCGCGGTGAGTCCCCATCGCTGCCACGCGGCCGCCGTCGAGGAAAGCCACTTGATCCACCAGATCGAGGGTGGAGGTGCGGTGGGCGATGATGATCGTGGTGCGGCCGGACATCACTCTCTCGAGAGCAGCCAGCATCTCGGCCTCGACTATCGCATCAACCGATGAGGTGGCATCGTCGAGGATCAACACCCTGGGGTCCCGCAACACCGCCCTTGCCAAGGCCACCCGCTGCCGCTGGCCACCCGACAGCGAGTGTCCCCGCTCACCGACCACGGTGTCGTAGCCGTCGGACAACCCGGTGATGAACCCGTGAGCCTGGGCGAGGCGCGCCGCCAGACGGATCTGCTCATCTGAGGCTTCCCCGTCCCCGAAGGCGATGTTGTCCCTCACGCTGGCCGAGAACAGGAAGGTCTCCTGGAAAACGAATGCGACCTCGCGGCGTAACTCGTCGAGACGGATTCGCCTCACATCCACACCGTCGAGGGTGATCACTCCGGCGTCGACCTCGTGGAATCGGGGGATCAGTTGGGCGAGTGTGGTCTTGCCGGAACCGGTGGCACCTACCAGCGCCACAGATCCGCCTCCGGGGATCACCAGATCCACTCCCGTCAGCACACCCGCCCCGTCGGGGTAGGCGAAATGCACACCGCAGAGCCGAACCTCGCCGGGCCCGGGACGAAGCGTCTCAGCGCTTGCGGGGTCCGCGATCGAGGGGGCCGTCGCCAGCAGTGACTGGATTCGGGAAGCAGCCGCACCCGCCCGCGGCATCTGGGCGAAGAACCACCCGGTGATCCTCAAGGGGAAGTTCAGCACGGCCAGGTAACTGGTGAAGGCGACGAACTCCCCAAGACTCAGGTTGCCGCCGATCACCCGCATCCCGCCCAGCCACAGCACGGCGATGTTGGCGATGCCGGGGATCATCTCGAAAGCGGGTTGGTAGGCGGACCGGATCCAGGCCAGCCGGATCGCCCGGCTGTAGATCTTCTCGGCCCGATCGTCGAGGCGCGCCTGCTCCTGCCCCTCCTGGCCGTACGACTTGATCACCTGGATGCCCCCGATGGCTTCCTCGACGACCTGGCTGAGGTCTGCAAGGCGCTGCTGCAGATCGAAGGAGAGCCCGATCACCCGGCCCGCGTATCTGCGTGCCGCCAGCAGCAGGATCGGCACGGTCAGAGACGACACCAACCCCAGGACCGGGTCCAGCACGATCAACACGGTGATCACGGCGATGAACATCGCGAGGTTGGCGACGGTTATCGGCAGCATGGCGAACACGAGTCGCATCTGCGACAGATCGCTGGATGCCCTCGCCATCAACTCGCCGGTGCTGGTGACGTCGTGGAACGAGAATGCCAGTCGCTGGATGTGCTCGAACATGCGATTGCGGAGGTCGGCCTCCGCCCGGTACGACAGCCGGAAGGCGTAGTAGCGCCGCACCCCGATCCCCAGGCCCAGCAGAACCCCGGTCCCGATCACCCGCGCCACCAGTGGCCCCAGCAGGTCCCCATCGTTGGCCCCGATTGCTCTGTCGATGACCATGCCCACCAGGTAGGGGAGGCTGACGACCATCACCATCCACAGCAGCGCTCCCAGCACGGCAGGCACCAGATCGCCCCGGTAGCGGGTCAGCGTCCGCTGCATCAGACCCAGGCCGGAGCGCAGCTCACGATCGTAGATGCCGGTCATGCCGCAGCCTTCGCCCTGTCGGACCGCCACCGCATCGCATAGGAGACCACGACCCCGCCGAGCAGGATTGCAAAGGCACCCAGGTACAGCCACACCAGCGCCGCCGCCACGGCGCCCAGCACACCAAAGGTCGCACCCAGCGCGGGAGCCAGGCCCAGGTACAGGCCGAACGTCAGGCTGGCTGCCAGCGCTCCGACGGTGCCGACGAGAGCGGCCAGCCACGACTTGGGAAGTGGCTCCGGCGGCCCCCACCGGTAGAACGCCAGGAGGAACACGTAGAGCCCGGCGGCCGATACCGGAATCCGCAGCCAGGCCCAGATCGTGTCGAGGGCACCCACTCCGGTGATGCCGACCAGGAAATCGATCAGATGACCACCCGCCACCAGGAGAGTCGAGGTCAGCAGCATCGTCACGCCGCCGCCCAGGGTGAGGGCCATCGCCACCAGCCGCATCTGCATCAGCGGCCGTTTCTCGGTGCGGTTCTCCACCTGGGCCAGCGCCTTCTGCATTGCCACCACCGCCCGGGAGCCCAGGAACAGAGCCACCAGCATCGAGCCGATGATCAGCCACCCCTGTTGGCCGCCGACCCTGGCCTCCGACTCCAGCAGCAGGGCGGTGATGAACTCACGTACCTCGTCGGGCGCAAGTGTCGCCAGAGTGTTCTCGACCCTCTCCAGTGCTGCATCCGACTCGCCGACAAAGGCGGCAAACCCCAGCATGGCCAATCCCAACGGAACGAGAGCGAGGAAGGCGTTGTAGGCCACCGCAGCGGCGGCGATGCCCAGATCGGCCTCGCGATAGCGGTCGCCTATGCCGTGCAACAACTCCCGGTAGACGCTCAGGTGCATCGTCGGAGGATAGGGCGGGGCCGGGATCACCCATCCGGACCGGAGTCTCAGCCCCGGCGCGGTTCGAGGCCGTCGAGTCCGATATCGATCACGAGAGGGCAATCGGCGGGTCCCGGGCAGGCACTGCGGCAGGAACCAACCGCAGCACACCCGTCGGGAGGGCCTTCACCGGATTCCCCGGGTGCCAGGCGTCCATGGGCCCGCAGTGCCCCAAGCATCGCAGTCACCTCGGACCGATCCACTCCGATCCGCCCGGCCAACTCGGTGGGGGTCAGCGGCCTGCCCGCCGTCTCGATCTCGGTCAGCAGGCGGGCCAGCATCATCCGAACCCCAATACCCGGCCGCCCTGGAAGACGAGGAATGCGCCCAGCCAGGCAACCAAGAACTGGCCGAACACGCTGACCAGCATCCATCGGTTGCCGAACTCGTGGCGGAAAGCGGCCACCGCAGCCATACACGGCGTGTAGAGGAGCACAAAGACCATGAAGGCGAGTCCCGCCAACGCCCCCCGGCCACCGCTGGAGGCGTCGAACGAGTCCCGGATCCTGAGGTCCACGACCGAAGACGTCTCGTCATCGACATCGATGAAGTCGAGGCCGATCACCGCCGGGACGGCCTTCAACGTGGCGATTGTGGCATCGACAAATCCGGTGCCGATCTCCCCAAGGTCCTCGGCGAAACCGGGGAACTCCTGTTCGGGACCGTTCTCGCCGCCCCCGTACAACTGGCTCATCGTGCTGACGACGACCTCCTTGGCCACGAAACCCGACAGCAGCACCCCGGTCTGCTCCCAGTCACCCAGACCGAGAGGGTCCATCACCGGTGAGATCACGGTGGCCACCGTCCCGAAGGCGCTGTCCTCGACCTCTGTGTCCCCGAAGGACCCACCGCCCACCGGGATCGCCAGCAGCAGCCACACGGCGATGCTGGCCATGAGGATCATGGTGCCTGCACCCTCGATGAAGGCCCAGGTGCGCCGCTTGACGAGGGACCACACCGTGCGCAGGCTGGGCAGGCGGAACTCCGGCAGCACCATGATGAAAGGCATCGGGTCCGATTCACGCAGCACAGTACGGCTCAGCAGCAGGCCGATCACCATCGCCACTCCGATGCCGAGCATGTACATGGCGAAAACCACCGACCCGGTGCTGCCTGCGAAGAAGATCGATGCCAGCAGCACGTAGACCGGCAGCCGGGCCCCGCATGACATGAACGGCACCAACAGACCGGTCAGCAGGCGGTCCCGCGGAGTATCCAGGGTCCGGGTGGCGTAGATGGCAGGGACCGTGCACCCGAAGCCGACCATCATCGGCAGGAAGGCCTTGCCCGGGATGCCGATGGCCCGCAACGCCCTGTCCATCACCAGGGCGGCCCTGGCCATATAGCCGGTGTCCTCCAGCACCGCCAGTGTCAGGTACAGCCCGAACAGCACCGGGACGAACACCAGGACGCCTCCGACGCCGGCCAGCACCCCATCCACCGTCAAGCCCTCGACCCAGCCACCCCCCAGTCCGACGGAGTCCAACCCGGAGACCGCCCAGCGGCTGATGGGGCCGGAGATGACCCCATCGACCCAATCGAGAAACGGAGCGGTGACATCGGTGGTGATCTTCAGAACCAGCCACATCACGGCGAAGAACACCGGCAGGCCCAGCACCCGATGGGTGAGGACACGGTCGATGCGGTCCGACCACACCGGTCCTCGGCCGTTGCCACCGGTGGCCTGTGCCACGGTGCGGTGCACCCACAGATAGCGCCTCTCGGCAACCGCCAGACCGGAGTCGAGGCCGGTGTCCTCGGCCACCCCCTCCCGGCACCGCTCCGCAGCGGCCAGGACCTCTGCCCCGCCCTGCAGTCCGGCGATGCGCTCCGAGAGCAGGCCATCGCCCGCAATCAACTGGACGGCGATCCAACGGGCCGGAGCCAGTGCCGCCACCCCGGGCGCATCGACCACGGTGGCCGTCAGACCGGAGAGGTACCGCTCCAGCACGGGGCCGTAGTCGATGAGCAGGGGGTGCTCGGGAGTCCCGGCAACGGCCCGGGCGGCCGCCCGGCACAGGTCGTCGATCCCTTCGCCGCGGCGAGCGACGGTCCGGATCACATCCACGCCCAGTGCCCCGCCCAACCGCTCGTAGTCGACCTCGATGCCGCGGCGATCTGCCACGTCGGACATATTCCCCGCCACCACCTGACGCAACCCCAACTCGGCGATCTGGGCGACCAGGTGCACACTCCTGTCCAGGTTGGAGGCATCGACCACCGTCACCACCACATCGGGGCGATCGATCAGGAAGTCTGCTGCGATCTCCTCCTCTGCGGACACGGCCAGCATCCCGTAAATGCCGGGCAAGTCGATGACCTCGAAACGCTGGCCCTCACACTCGAGCTGGCCGATCTGCTGCTCGACCGTCTTGCCGGGCCAGTTGCCGACGTGCTGATGGCCGCCCGTCATCTCGTTGAACAACGATGTCTTGCCGGTATTGGGGTTGCCGGCCAGGGCGAGGGTCGGGGTCACGCGGTCTCCTCTTCGACCTCGACCGCCCGGGCTGCCTCCCTACCCACCGCGATTCGGGTGTCGCCGATCGCGACCAGGGCCGGCCCCGAGGCACGATCGACAGTGATGGATACACCGGGCACGATGCCCAGGGCCGCGAGTCGCTGCACCAGGCGGCGCCCTCCGACCACCCTCAGCACCCGCACCCGCCGGTGGCTGCTCACCGTGTCCAGAGTGGCATTTCCCGATGCCGTGATCGACCGCGCCCGGCGCCCGCGGCGCATCGACCTCCCTCGGCGCATCGATCCACCGCCGTGCATCGGCCCTCTACGGCGCATCGACCTTCTACGACCCATCGATCCGTCCCAACGGGTGGACCAGAATTGCCGCTGCGGTGGATTCAACGAGATGCACCTGGCCCCGGGCCGTGCCGAGCAGGACCCCGCCGCCACCAATGGCAAGGACCTCCACCACGGCTCCCGGTTCCAATCCCGATCCCGCGAGGAACCCGGCGGTGGGTCCGGTGGCCGCTACGACGGCCAACTCGGCGGTCACGCCGGCCGGCACCGAGGTGAGCGGTTCCGGCGAAGGGCGCCCCGACACCGAAGAGGCCCCCGGGATCGGCCGGCCCAACGGGCCGGCCTCGGGGTTGCCCAGATAGTCGGCCAGGCGCTCGGCCGCCTCCTCCGGGGTCACATGTTCGAGGTCACAAGCCATCGCATCGGCCTGATGGGGGGTGAATCCGAGATGATCGGCCAGGAAACGGGCCCAGAGGCGCCGGGTGCGCAGCACCCTGCGGGCCACGGCCAGTCCCGCCTCGGTCAGTGATAC
>CBDUUY010000048.1:0-11896 GCA_965370535.1 uncultured bacterium | reverse complement strand
CCTGGTCGAGGGCCTGCGGATCAGGGCAGTGCAGCCAGACTTCGAGGCATTCTCTTTCTTCGGCTGGGTGCTGAGCGGATGGTTGGGCGACGCCGGGGTATCGGCTGACGGGGCGGACGCAGCCTTCGGATACCTGTGGGTGTTCCATGCACTCACCGCCGGCGTCTTCATCGCCTACCTGCCGTTTTCGAAGGCCTGGCACATGGTCGCCGGTTGGTACGCAATGGCCGCCAGACCGGAGCAGATCGGGGTGCTGCCGGATCCGATTCCGTCCGCCTCGGGCGGGTATGCCCACCTGACGGATCTCACCAGGGGTGAACTGGCCTTGCTCGATGCGTGTGTCCGGTGCGGGCGGTGCCACGAGGCCTGCCCGGCCGTCACCTCGGGAATGCCGCTGTCTCCACGCGACTTGATCCTGGCCCTGCAGGCGGGAGCCCGGCGCCTGCTGCCGGTGGCGGCGGATTCCCCGGGTACCGCTGCTGCATCCCCCGCCCTGGTCGGCGACATCGTCCCGGCCTCCTGGGTGTGGTCGTGTATGACGTGCCTGATCTGCGACGACGTGTGCCCCCTCGGCATCCAGCACCTGCCCCTCATCGTGCAGATGCGCCGCCACCTGGTGGCCGAGGGTGAGATCGATGCAGGGGTGCAGGATGCCCTCACTGCAATCACCCGATACGGGAATGCGATGGGCAAGTCGCCGCGGATGCGGGCTCGCTGGACACGGAGCCTGGATTTCGAGATCAAAGACGCCCGAAGGGAGCCCGTCGAGTACCTGTGGTTCGTGGGGGACTACTCCTCTTTCGACCCGCGGGTGCAGGAACTGACCGCAGCCATGGCCCGGGTGTTGCACCGGGCGGGTGTCGATTTCGGAATCCTCTACGAGGACGAGCGGAATTCGGGCAACGACGTGAGGCGTGTCGGGGAAGAGGGTCTGTTCGAGATGATGCGCGAGCACAATCTGGCTGCAATCGAGGCGGCGGCGGGTTTTGAGACCATCCTTACCACCGAGCCCCACAGCTACCACACACTGGTTGCCGAGTACGGGAACGGGTCCGGCCCGTTGCCCGTGCTCCACTCCACCGAGCTGCTCGCCTCCCTGCTGGAGATGGGCGTGATCGGTGTCTACGCGCAGGGACCGGTGGTCACCTACCACGACCCCTGCTACCTGGGCCGCTACCACGGGATCTATGAGGCGCCCCGGCAGATCCTGGACCGGGTCGCGGCCCGGGTCGTCGAGATGCCGCGCAACCGTGATGCCTCCTTCTGCTGTGGAGGCGGCGGTGGACGGCTCTGGATGGAGGATGCCCCCGGCGACGCGGAGCGCCCGGCGGAGGCCCGGGTCCGGGAGGCCGCTGCGCTGGAGGAGGTGGGCACTCTGGTGACGGCCTGCCCCAAGGACTACGTGATGTTCCAGGACGCTCTCAAGACCACAGGGCTGGATGAACGGCTGGTGGTGCGTGACGTCGTGGAACTCGTCGAGGAAGCCATGGCACCCATGACCAGGAGTGTTGGACCATGAAGGATTCGAGCACCAACGGGGACACGAGGATCGGTGTCTACATCTGCCATTGCGGCACCAACATCGCCGGTGCGGTCGATGTGGATGCGCTCACCGAGTATGCAGCCGGCCTGCCGGGTGTCACCATTTCCCGCGCCTACAAGTACATGTGCTCGGACCCCGGTCAGGAATTGATCACCGAGGACATCGCAGAGCAGGGCCTCGATCGGGTGGTGGTGGCCGCTTGTTCTCCTTCGCTGCATGAAGCCACGTTCCGGCTGGCCACTGAGAAGGGCGGGATCAACCCGTACTTCTTCCAGATGGTCAACATCCGGGAGCACGACGCCTGGGTGCACGACGACGTCGAGATGGCGACGGCAAAAGCCAAGGACCTGGTCAGGGCGGGGGTGGCCCGGGTGCGTTTCCACCGGCCCCTCGATCCGAGGCGGGTGCCGGTGAACGGGGCGGCGATGGTGGTGGGCGGTGGCATCGCCGGCATCCACGCAGCGTTGACACTGGCCAACGCAGGCAAGCAGGTGTACCTGGTGGAGAGGGAGCCCACCATCGGCGGCCACATGGCCCAGTTCGACAAGACCTTCCCGACCCTCGACTGCGCGGCCTGCATCCTCACCCCGAAGATGACCCAGGTCGGCAACCACCCCAACATCACCCTGTGGACGATGTCCGAAGTGGACCAGGTCGACGGGTTCGTGGGCAACTACGAGGTGAAGGTGCGGCACAGGCCGCGCTTCATAATCGAGGACGCCTGTGTGGGGTGCCTGGAGTGTCTCGACGTCTGCGTTTTCCGGAAGGGCAAGACCCCCGACGAGTTCAACCTGGGCCTCAGCAAGCGGAAACCGATCTACATCCCGTTCCCGCAGGCGGTCCCGCAGGTGGTGGTCATCGACCCCGATGCCTGTATCGAGTTCCGAAAAGGTTGCCGCAAGAAGACCTGTGTCGAGATCTGCGCCGATCGCAATGCCATCGACTTCCAGCAGGAGGAGACCTTCGACGAGGTCGAGGTCGGGACCATCGTGCTGGCCACCGGTTTCAAGACCTTCGATCCGAAGCGGATCCCGTACTACGGGTATGGCACTCTCGACAACGTCTACACCGCTCTCGAGGTGGAGCGCCTGGTGAATGCCTCCGGTCCCACCCTCGGCGAGGTGGTGCTGCGGGATGGGCGCAAGCCCGAGACGGTGGGGATCGTCCACTGTGTCGGCAGCCGGGACGAGAGCACCAACACTCACTGCTCCCGGGTGTGCTGCATGTACTCGTTGAAGCTGGCTCACCTGGTCAAGGAGAAGACCGGGGCGGAGGTCTACAACTTCTACATCGACATGCGGACGCCCGGCAAGGGCATGGAGGAGTTCTACAACCGGGTGGCCGAGGAGGGGGTGCACTTCATCAGGGGCAAGGTCGGCGACGTCTACCCAGAGGAGGGCGGCACCGGCCGCCTCGTCCTGCAGGCCGAGGACACGCTGCTCGGGCGGCAACGCAAGATCCCTGTCGACATGGTGGTGTTGGCCACCGGCATCGAACCGCAAGCCGACGCCGAGGACGTGCGGCGCACCTTCAACATCACATGCTCCGGGGGCGGGTTCTTCATGGAGCGCCATCCCAAGCTTGCTCCGGTGAGCACGCTCACCGATGGGGTGTTCCTGGCGGGGACCTGTCAGGGCCCTCGCGACATCCCCGACACCGTGGCCCAGGCCGGGGCGGCGGCGGCCGAGGCGCTGGCCCTCATCGATGCCGGATCGATCGAGTTGGAGCCCAACACGGCCTTCGTGGTCGAGGAGAACTGCTCCGGATGCAAGACCTGCATCGGGTTGTGCCCGTACACCGCCATCTCTCATGTGGAGGGCAAGGCGGTCATCAACGAGGTCCTCTGCAAGGGGTGCGGGACCTGCGTTGCCGCCTGCCCCTCGGGGGCGATTCATCAGAACCTGTTCGCCGACGACGAGATCTTCGAGGAGATCCTGGGGGTGCTGGTCGATGCCTGAGACACAGCCCGAGGTTTCGAGCAACGGTTTCGAGCCGCTGATCGTGGCCTTCTTCTGCAACTGGTGCACGTACCTGGCCGCAGACCTGGCAGGCACGTCGCGTATGAAATACGCCCCCAGCGCCCGCGTGATCCGGGTGATGTGCTCGGGGCGGGTCGATCCACAGTTCGTGCTGGAGGCGTTCCGTCTGGGGGCGGATGGTGTGCTGATCGGCGGGTGTCATCCGGGCGATTGCCACTACCAGGACGGCAACTACAAGGCCCTGCGCCGCTACAAACTGCTGCAGCGGGTGCTGACCAGCCTCGGTGTGGAGGAGGAGCGCTTCCGACTCGAATGGGTCTCGGCTGCTGAGGCCGATCGCCTCAGGGAGATCATGGACGAGATGACCGAACAGGTTCGGGCGCTTGGGCCGTTCCATCCTGAGGCGGCGGCAGGTCCGGGCACCGGGATGATCCTCGAGGAGGTGCAGGCATGAGCGACAAGCCCAAGGTGGCGTTCTACTGGTGCGCCTCCTGCGGAGGTTGTGAGGAGGCGGTAGTCGATCTCGCCGAGCAGTTGCTGGATGTGGCGGGGGCGGTCGACATCGTGTTCTGGCCGGTCGCCCTCGATTTCAAGCGGGCCGACGTGGAGGCGATGGAGGACGGCGAGATCCTGGCCACCTTCGTCAATGGAGCGGTCCGGACGACCGAACAGGAGGAGATGGTCCACCTGCTCCGCCGCAAATCCAGGGTGCTGGTGGCGTTTGGGGCCTGTGCCCACATGGGTGGCATCCCCGGCCTCGCCAACCTGTGGGACAGGGAGACGATCTTCGAGCGGGTCTATCTGGACATGCCCACCACCGACAATCCCGACCGGGTGCTGCCGCTGACGGAGTACGTCTCCAACGGGCACCGGGTGGAGTTGCCGGGCTTCTACGACACCGTCAAGGCGCTCGACCAGGTCACCCGTGTGGATTATGTGATCCCCGGATGTGCTCCCACCCCCAACCTGATCTCGGCTGCCGTCGGTGCGCTGCTGAGCGGTGACCTGCCCCCTTCCGGCACTGTGCTGTCGCCCGACATCGCTCTCTGCAGCGAGTGCGACCGGCGCGATACCAGACCTGAAGACCTCGAGATCACCGAGTTCAAGCGGCCGCACGAAGTGATCGCAGACGAAGAGACCTGCCTGCTGGCACAAGGGCTTCTGTGCCTGGGCCCGGCCACCCGGGCGGGCTGCGAGGCCCTGTGCATCGGCGGCAACATGCCTTGTACCGGATGTTTCGGGCCGACCAGTCGGGTGCGCGACCACGGCGCCAAGGCCCTGTCGGCGATCGCTTCGATCATCGGCAGCGACGACCCCGATGAGATCGATCGGATTCTGGACACCATCCCCGACCCGGTCGGGACCTTCTACCGGTACGGACTGCCGAAATCGCTGATGGTGCGGCGGAGGCGGGACACCGTCGAGACCCCCGGATAGGAGAGGACTGCCATGCCTGCAAAGACGAACGGCAAGCGGCGGCGGATCACCATCGACCCGATCACCCGCCTGGAGGGTCACGGAAAGATCGAGATCTTCCTCGACGACATGGGTGACGTGGAGCGGGCCTACTTCCAGGTACCGGAGTTGCGCGGGTTCGAGCAGTTCGCCGTGGGTCGCCCCGCCGAGGACATGCCCCAGATCACCGCCCGTATCTGCGGGGTGTGCCCGACGGCCCATCACATGGCATCGACCAAGGCCCTCGACGCCCTGTACGGGGTCACGCCGCCGCCGGCTGCGCTGGCGATCAGGGAGCTGATCTACTCGGCATTCATGGCCGAGGACCATGCACTCCACTTCTATTTCCTCGGCGGCCCCGACTTCGTGGTCGGGCCCGATGCCCCCGCTTCCGAACGCAACGTGTTGGGGGTGATCGCCAGGGTCGGTGAGGAGGTAGGCCTCAAGGTGATCGGGATGCGGCGGAAGTTGCGCGAGATCATCACGCTGGCCGGCGGCAAGGTGATCCACCCGGTCTTCGGGCTCCCCGGTGGTGTGTCGCGTCGCATCAAACCCGAGGAGGCCGAGGGGTTCCGGCAGGTGGCGGCCGAGGCGGTCGAGTTCGCCCTCTTCACTCTCGATGTCTTCCGGGACGTGGTTCTGGGCAACGAGGACTATGTGGGCCTGATCACCTCGGAGGCCTATACGCACCGGACTCACTACATGGGGTTGGTCGATGCCGACGACAAGGTCAACTTCTACGACGGCGAGGTCAAAGTGGTCGGCCCCGACGGGTCGGAGACGGTTCGGTTCGCCGGCGCCGAGTACGCCGATCACATCGCCGAGCACGTGGAGCCGTGGACCTATGTGAAGTTCCCGTACCTGAAATCTTTCGGGTGGAAGGGCTTCACCGATGGGCCGGAGAGCGGCCTGTTCTCGGTGGCGCCGCTGGCCAGGCTGAATGCCGCCGATGGACTGGCGACCCCGTTGGCGCAGGAGGCGTATGACGAGCTGTTTGCGACACTCGGAGGCAAGCCGGTTCACCACACTCTGGCCAATCACTGGGCCAGGGTGATCGAACTGCTCTACGCCGCAGAGCGCTTGCAGCAACTGGCCGAGGACCCGGTGCTGACCGATCCCGAGGTGCGGGTGTTGCCCACTGAGAAACCCTCCGAGGGTATGGGTGTCGTGGAGGCGCCGCGCGGGACGCTGTTCCACCACTATGAGACCGATGAGCGCGGAGTCATCACGGCGGCCAACCTGATCGTGGCGACTCAGAACAACGCGGCCCGAATCGCCATGAGCGTGGACAAGGCGGCCAAGGGGCTCATCAGCGCCGGCAAGGTCGATGACGGGATCCTGAACAAGATAGAGATGGCCTTCCGGGCATATGACCCCTGCCATGCCTGCGCGACCCACTCGCTTCCCGGCTCGATGCCACTGGTGGTGACGGTCCGTGACCAGCAGGGGGAAGAGGTGACGACCCTTCGCCGCAACGCAGACGGCACGGTGATTCGTGGTTGAGCGTGCTCCCGTGCGGACCCGGGTGCTGTGCCTCGGCAACGAGTTGATCGCAGACGACGGGGTCGGTCCCGCCGTTGCCGAGGAGCTGAGGGGGCGCTCCTTCGATGCGGAGGTGGTTGAGAACTGCCTTGCCGGGTTGGCGTTGCTGGACGACCTGCTCGGGGTGGAGCGCCTCGTCGTGGTCGATGCAGTCGCCACGGGGTCTGCCCCGCCCGGATCGGTGCACGTGCTCACCGAAGAGGACGTGGCGGTGAGCCCGGCCGGCTGGCAGCACGCGATGGGCCTCTTCGAGTCGATCGATCTGGCCCGTGCGCTGGGCTTGTGCGCCCCCGGCGAGGTGGTGCTGGTGGCCGTCGAGGCCGGCGACCTGGTGAATGTCGGCGGTCCGCTGACCGATCCCGTCCGGGAGGCTGTGTCGATGGTGGCCACCCTGGTCGAGGACCTGGTGGCGAGATCGGAGGAGTGATGCACGAGTTCGGGATCGCCGACGACGTGCTGGCGGCCGCCACAGTGGAGGCCGGGCGGGTGGGCGGTGGGACACTGTTGGTCGTCGGTGTGCGACTGGGGACGGGCAGCGGCATCGACCCGGATGCGCTGCAGTCGTCGTTCGATGCGCTGGTCGCCCACCGGGACCTCGGCCCGCTGTCGCTGGAGATCGAGACCGTGTCACAGCGGCGTCGCTGCATCTGCGGGGAGGAGTTCGAGGTCAACGGCTTGATCACCGTCTGCCCCGTGTGCGGGGCCTTCGACTCGAAGCTGCTGGGAGGAGGGACCCTGGACATCGCCTTCCTGGAGTTCTCCGACGAGGAGTCTGCTGAATAGTGCCGTTGCTCAGATCGGCGGCCAGGCGCGCCAATCGCACGGACGAGGTTTCGCCACTCCTTGTATGGAATGGCGGGACCGAGGACACCGCGAGTGGCGATGATCTGGTCGTCGAGATGAGTGACATGCATTGGGCGGATTCAGCGGGCTCCTAGGAACGTCTGCCGCGTTCAGGGCGTCCAGTGATGCCTCTGCCTCGCCATCGATATCACCAACGTTCCCGGGGCTTCTGCGTGCGCCGCCGGGGACAATCCCCGGATTCGGGGGGTCCTCCTCATAAGATCACGTCAGTGTCATTCGGATCTGCCGGGGATGTGCCTTGTCGCCACTGATGTCAGAGGGTCAATCACGTAGGGCATGGCGTCGCCGTGTCGCCGATTACATCGTGCGTCAGGTGGACAACACCGGCTTCGCCAGATTCGTCGGCGTCAACCCGGAGGATCGCCGCGAGATGTTGAAGGTGGCCGAGATCCTGCCCGCCGATATCGATGTCGAGATCTTCGAGGATTCCCGGTATCCGGGCAGGACCTATCTCGAGGTGCGGGTCCACCAGCAGTTGCCGGCTCCCGAACCCCCCTTCCGGGTGGTCGGGCACGACGAGGCGACCGGGTAGCGGGGCCGCCGCCTGAAGAACGGAGCCGGGGAAGGGAGTCGAACCCTTGACCTGCTCATTACGAGTGAGCTGCTCTACCCCTGAGCTACCCCGGCACGGCCAGCATCGTACCCGCCGTTCCGAAGCGTTGGTAACCTGAGTATCCGCAAACATGCGATCCACACCGGGGGGTGGGATTTCCTTGGCAGATCAGGTCAATTTCCAAGACGACATCATGGAGTTCGTGCCGCAGCTGTACTCGGCGGCTCTCCGGATGACGCGTAATCCTGCCGATGCCGAGGACGTGCTCCAGGAGGCGCTGTTGAAGGCGTACCGCGGTTACGGCACGTTCAAGGCCGGGACCAATCTGAAGGCCTGGCTGTACCGGATTCTCACCAACACCTTCATCAACAAGTACCGCAAGCAGACGCGGCGCCCCACCGAGGTGGAGTTGGGCGAGTTGGAGGACCTGTACCTCTACAAGCGGCTTGGTTCCGACCTCGGCGGGGCCACCCGGAGCGCTGAGGAGGAGGCCCTCGACCTGTTCGTGGACGAGGACATCAAGAGGGCCGTCGAGGACCTGCCCGAGAACTTCCGGCTCCCGGTCATCCTTGCCGACGTCGAGGGTTTCTCCTACAAGGAGATCGCCGAGATCATGGATGTGCCGATCGGCACGGTGATGTCGAGGCTCCATCGGGGAAGAAAGGCGCTGCAACGCGCGTTGTGGAGAACGGCAGAGGAACGCGGACTGACGGGATCGAGTGGATGAGCCGGTACTGCGACAAGAGCGCCGCTCATATGTACGAGTACCTCGACTGCGAGGTCACCTTGTATCGCCGGGTCCGAATCTGGTGGCACCTCAGGCGCTGCCCACCGTGTGAAGATGGGTTCCACTTCGAGGTGAAACTCATGGACCGGGTCAGGGAAGACTGCCATGAGATACCACCGGCGGAACTCTACGACCGCCTGCAAGCGTTTCTAGATGAACATGGCGCGAGCGGCAAGAACGGCTAAAGTGCCGTGCTCGCCCTGGAGGCATACATGTCCGACATCATGCGAGGCAACCGCATCAAAGGGAAGCTCCGTGCGCCAAAGGCGCAGGAGGGCGAGCGTCGTTGTATCGAGAAGGGCTGCAGCACGCTCCTATCCCGCTACAACAAGAGGGAGCATTGCTACGCACACGCTCCCACCAAGTTCCCCCGCCTGCGCGGCAGGGTCGCTCCCGAGTCCTGAGCGGACATCCGTCTCGCCCCCGATGCGGTGACGGTATCCTCCCGCTCGTGACACGCCGAAACTCCCGTTTTTCCAGTGCCCGGGTGTTCACCACTCTGGTGATGCCGGCCGCTGCGCCGTACGGGTCGCGGGTCGAGGGCCGGTACCGGGTAGCCCGGTGAGTGCCATCCACTGGCCTTTGGCCGAGAAAGTCGCCCGTCGCATGGCGGGCTCCTATGCCCTGGAGGGCACCTATCACGACGCCCTGTTCGCCCGCAGCGCCCCGGCGCTGGTGGAGAGGGCTGCCGGACTGGTGGCCGAAGAGACCGGGCTGGCCTGGTCGGGGGTTCCCTCGGTAGCCGTGGTATCCCGAAAGGAGTGGGCGCACGCCAACCTGGGATCGTTCGGCCGGTTGCTGGCTCCTGCCGAGGCCAAACTCGCCGGCGGCAAACGGGGCCTGGGTCACCGTCTCGCTTCCCGGCTCATGGGGGCCGAGGTGGGGGCGCTGGTGGGTGTCCTCTCTCGCAAGGTTCTCGGTCAATACGAGTTGGTGCTGCCCTCCGACGACGGCGGGGATGGCGACACGGTCATGTTCGTCGGTGGCAACGTGCTGGCGATGGAACGCCAGTTCGAGTTCCGTCCCGATGAGTTCCGATTCTGGGTGGCGCTCCACGAGTGCACCCATCGTCTCCAGTTCACAGGTGTGCCCTGGATGAAGGACTACTTCCTGGGCCTGGTTCAGGAACTGGTGGACACCTCCACTCCGGAAGCCGGCGGCCCGGGACGGCTGGCCGAACTGCGGGAGGCTGCACGCCGGGGGAAGCCCTTGATGGACGAGTCGGGCCTGTTGGGGATGCTGGCCACCCCCGACCAACGGCGCCTGATAGACAAGGTGCAAGCGTTGATGTCGTTGCTGGAGGGGCACGGCCATGTGGTCATGGACCGCATCGGCGCCAGGGAACTGGTCTCCCAGGACCGGATGTCCCGGGTGCTGAAGATGCGCCGCAAGGACCCTCGCACCCGGGCGTTCCTGCGGTTCACCGGGTTGGAGATGAAGATGAAGCAGTACGAGTGGGGGGAGCGGTTCATCGAGGGCGTGGAGCGCCAGGCCGGCTTCTCAGCACTGGACAGGGTCTGGGTGGGGCCGGAGCACCTGCCGACCCTCGACGAGATCAAACATCCACAGAGATGGCTGGAGCGAGTCGCCTGACCCCGGCCACCCGGGACCTGCTCGAGCAGGTCCGGTCCGCCCTGCCCGATGGGCCGCTGGCGGTGGCGCTGAGCGGTGGCGCCGACAGCGCGGTGCTGGCCTGGGCTGCGGTGGCGGCGGGTAGCAGGACAAGGGGTATCACCGTCGATCACGGCCTGCCCGAATCCGGGCCTCTGGTCGAGGCTGCGGTTGGGGTCGCCGCTCTGCTGGAGATCCCCCATGTCGTCGTGCCTGCTTATGCTACCGACACTTCCGAGGCGGCCCTGCGGGAGGCCCGCTATGAGGTCATCGAGGCTGCCGCCGAGCCCGATGAGACGCTGTTGACCGGGCACACGTCCGACGACCAGGCCGAGACCGTGCTGGGCAACTTCCTGAGAGGAGCCGGGACCACCGGACTGGCCGGGATTCCCTCAGCCAGGGGGAGGTGGGTGCGGCCGATGCTGGGCGTGAGCAGGGATGCCACCCGCACTGCGGCCGCCGACCTCGGCCTTCCCTTTGCAGACGACCCGGGGAACGTGGATGCCTCCATCCGGCGCTCCCGCCTGCGTACCGAGACGATCCCCTACCTGGAGCAGTTCAACCCGTCGCTGCGCGATGTCCTGGTCCGATCGGCCCGCCTCTCCGCCGCCGACGACGATGTCCTGGAACGGCAGGCCGCTGCGATCCCGATGTCCGCGGACCCGGGGGAGGTGAGGATCGCCGCCGCTGCCATCCGGATGGCGCCCGCCGGCGTGGCCTCGCGTGCCGTGCGGAGGGCGCTGCGCATCATGCTCCGTCCCTATGCGGGAGACGCCGGGGACGTCGATGCAGTGATGGCTCTGGCCGTCGGGGAGGCGCCGGCGGCATCCATCTCGGGCGGGTTGCTCGCCGAAAGGGAGGGTCCGTGGGTGACCCTCCACGATCCGTCCTCAATGAAGGAACCGGCTGCCGTCCCGATCCTGGTGCCGGGGGAAACCCCGTTCGGCCGATGGGTGGTGCGGGCCGAGGCCGTTTCGGCGGTTCGACAGCGGCCGTTGAGCCGCCGCACGCTGGCGTTGTCGGACGGAGCAGGCCTGATGATCCGGTGCGCCGCCGAGGGCGACACCATCTCGATGGGCGACGGCTCCAAATCGGTTTTCGAGGCCCTGAGGGAAGCGGGGATACCTCCCCGTTTGCGGCGCATCTGGCCGGTCGTCGAACAGGGTGGGAGAATGGTCTGGGTGGTCGGGTCCCGGCACGCCCCCGGGGTGGCTGCAAGCCCCGGCGCCCCCGCCGTCGTGGTGAGAGTCGAGGAGACACGTTGAAGTACCGCACGCTGTTGACGGCAGAGCAGATCGACGCCCGCCTCGCCGAGATGGGTGCTGAGATCACCGCCGACTATCAGGGCAAGGATCTCCTGCTGATAGCGGTGCTCAAGGGCGCCTTCATGGTGCTGGCCGATCTGTCTCGCCACATCAGGATTCCTGTGGACATGGATTTCATGGCTGTGTCGTCCTACGGCGATGCCACCAAGACCTCCGGGGTGGTTCGCATCCTCAAGGACCTCGATCGGGAGATCTCCGACCGCCACGTCCTGATCGGCGAGGACATCATCGACTCGG
>CBDUUY010000047.1:0-11980 GCA_965370535.1 uncultured bacterium | reverse complement strand
GTTTCGTCAGCACATTGCAGATGCTGCCGCCCGGGGAGATCGAACTCGGGTTGCAACGGTTCGGCGAGGCTCATCCCGATTCCGGGGAGACCCTTTGTTACGACCTGCTGTTCTGCTGGGTGTCTGCCGTGCGGCCGTCGCTACGCTAGGCACCCCCGGCAGCGAGGGCCATAGTGGAAGGAACAATCCGCAGGAGCGAGACCACGGCGTCGCCGGAGGAGGTGTTCGATGTGGCGGCCGACCTGGCCGCCTACACCGAATGGACCACCGGAGTCGCTTCGGTAGAGGTCCTCGAGGTGGATGAGTCGGGCCTGGCCATGCGGGCCCGCTTCGAGTTGGACGGCTTCATCAAGAGGATCTCCTACGAACTCCACTACGAGTACACGCGGCCGTGGCTGATCAGTTGGACGGCGGTGCCCGGCGATGACATCGAGGAGATGCAGGGGCGTTACGAGTTCCACGCCAAGGACGACGGCGGCACCGAGATCGTGTACGCCCTGAGGGTGGAGCCGGCCTTCACCGTGCCTGGTTTCCTACGGCGACAGGCGGAGAAGCAGATCGTCAACAACGCCCTTCGAGGGCTGAGGAGGCGCGCCGAGGCCATCGACGGGGACTGACGTGCAGGTCCGCCGGGGGACCGGGAACCCCCGCCCGGCCGGGCCGTACGGCGATCGATCGGAGTGTGCGGCCGGCGGCGCATCGGGAGGAGGATCGGGTGGCGGTGATCGCAGTCGACTGCGGCGGCACCAACCTGAAGTTCGCCCGTTTCGAGGCACCGGACGGCCCGGCCATCTCGGCGGGTTCGGTGCCGACACCCCGGCAGGCCGCCGGCATCCCCGAAGCGATCGTGGGCACCGTCGCCTCATTGGTGGATGGCAGCGTCACAGGTATTGGCATCGGAGTGGCCGGCCTGGTCGATCACATGGCGGGGACCCTCGATTGGATGCCTCATGTGGCCGGAACCCGGGTGCCGATCTCAGAGCCGATTTGCGACGCCACCGGCCTTCCTGTGCGGTTGGACAACGACGCAAACCTGGCCGCTCTCGCCGAAGCAAGGCTGGGTGTGGGCGCCGGGTATCGCACCGTGCTCACGATCACACTGGGTACCGGGATCGGGGCCGGTCTCGTTATCGAAGGGGTGATCGAGCGCGGGGCGGGATACCTGGGAGAGGTCGGCCACCTGCTCATCGATCCCGGAGGCGCCCGCTGCCCCTGCGGTTCCATCGGCTGCTGGGAGACCACCGTGTCGGGCAGGGTGCTCGATGCGGCGGCGGTGCGACTGGCCGGTGCCCAGCCTCGCGGAGCATGGGCGGCGATCGAGGGGGACCCCGGCGGTGCGGACCTGGCACGGGCCGCAGGCGCCGGCGATGCGGATGCCATCGAGGCAGTTGCTGAGGCAGGGCGGTGGCTGGGGCTGGGCCTGGCCGGACTGGTGCTTGTGCTGGACCCCGATGTCATCGTGGTGGGCGGTGCCGCCGCCGGTCCCGGCGACCTGCTGCTCGAATCTGCCCGCATCGAGATGGCGATGCATGTCCCAGGGGCCCCGGTGCGAATCCCGCCCCCGATCGTGGCTGCTCGCTTCGGAGGGGATGCAGGCCTCGTCGGGGCTGCGATCATGGCGGTGGAGGTGGCATGACCCCAGAGACGGCGGCGCCCGGCAACCGGGTATCGATCAAGGATGCGGTGTTGGCGCTGCCCAACATCTTCAAACTGCTGGCCCGTCTGGTTTGCGACCCCAGAGTGGATAGGAGGCGCAGGCTGGTGGCCGTGGGAGCGGTTGCCTACGCCGCCTCGCCTGTGGATCTGATTCCCGAGGTGATCCCGGTTCTCGGCAAAGTGGACGATCTGGTGGTGGCCATCCTGGCGGTGCGCATGTTGCTGGACGGGGCCGAAGAGGATCTGCTCGTCGAGCACTGGGACGGGCCCCCGGAGGTACTCGAGATCTTCGACGACCTCGTCGGGTGGGTGGCCGGTCTGGTGCCCAGGCGGATCGGCTGGGCTTTCTCGCGGCTGGTGGCCCGATGAATGCGGGAAGGGCCGTCATCGGGACGGTGCTGGTTGGGCTCGGATCGGTCTTCCTTCTCGATGCCGGTGGTGTGCTCGATGCCGGAGCGACACTGGGGGATTGGTGGCCGCTGGGGGTCGTGCTGCTCGGGGCCTTCCAGATCGCGTCGGAACGCGGCGTGGGCCCGGTCTCCGGCGCACTGCTCGTCGGTGGTCTGGCGTTGCTGGCGGCGACCACCGGCCTGTTCGGCACCGTGGACTGGGCGATCGTGTGGCCGGTGGTGTTGATCCTGGCGGGCGTCGGCCTGCTGCTCGGATGGGGGCGGCAGCGTATGGGCGCTGTGGACGAGGCCGAGGTCAGCGGGATGGCGGTGTTGGCGTCGACCAGGGTTGCCACCCGTTCGGCCGTATTCCGCAGGGCGGCGGTCACCGCGGTGCTCGGGGGCATGACACTGGATCTGAGCAAGGCCACTCCGGTGCCGGAGGGCGCCAGGGTGTCGGCCACCGTTGTGTTCGGGGGCGTGGATGTGATCGTGCCGCCGGGGTGGGCGGTGTCGATCAAGGGACTCCCACTGTTCGGCGGTTGGGACGACACCACCGCCAGGACCGCAGTCGGCCCCGAAGCACCGAAGGTGGAGATCCAGGCTCTTGTCGTCTTCGGGGGACTCGAGGTGAAGCACCCCCGGCGCTGGGTCTGAGCGGCCCGCTACTCGTCGGCGGTGTAGATGCGTTCGACGTACTCGGCCACCATGCGCTGGCTGCTGAATGGGGCTGTGAGCGTGGCGATGGCTTCCTTCATCCGCTCCACCCAGGCGTGGGGGACCCCATCCTCTCCCCGGTCGTAGTAGAGCGGAGCCACCTCGTTCTCCAGCAGTTCGTAGAGCACGGAGGCGTCGGCTTCGTCCGATTCGAAGTTCTCTCCGAAGCCCCAGCCGTTGACGCCGGAGTGGCCCTCACTCCACCAGCCGTCCAGAACGCTGAAGTTGAGGGCACCGTTGGCGGCGGCCTTCATCCCCGAGGTGCCGCTCGCTTCCATCGGGGGCCGGGGATTGTTGAGCCAGACATCGGCGCCACCGACCAGGTAGCGGCTCAGTTCCATGTCGTAGTCCTCGATGAAGAACACATGCCCCGACAGTTCCGGGCTGTTGGCCAGCTCAGAGACCCGGCGGATCGACTCCTTGCCCATGGCGTCGGCCGGGTGAGCCTTGCCGCTGAAGAGCAGTTGTATCGGCCGTTTGGGGTCGGTGAGCAGTTCGGTGAGGCGATCGATGTCGTGGAACAGCAGTCCGACTCGTTTGTAGGTGGCGAATCGCCTGGCGAACACGATGGTGAGCCGATCCACCGGGAGCAGGCTGGTGATCTTGCGAAGACGCCCCGGGCTGGCGCCGTGGCGGGCCCATTGGTCACGTAGACGGCGCCGCAGATGACGGAAGAGCCGCTCCTTCTGAGACTGATGGGCTTCCCAGACCGAACGATCGTCGAGGTCCTTCACCGCCGTCCAGTCTCTGATATCCAGGCACCGTTCGGTCCAATCCGGCCCGACGGCTTCGGCGATCCGGCGGCCCATGGCGCCACCCACCCAGGTGGGCATGTGGACTCCGTTGGTTACTGAGGTACCGGGTCCTCCAATGATGTGCTGCCAATCCCGGGTGACGATCTCGCCGTGGCGCTTGCTGACGCCGTTGGTGGACCGGGAGAGCCTGATCGCCAGGGCGCCGAGGTCGAAGATGCCGTCCCTGTCGCCGTCGCCGAGCGCTTCGAGGGTGCGGTCGTCGAGTCCGGGGAGGCGGCCGCTGAGATACCGGCGGACCAGGCCGGCATCGAACACCTCGTTGCCTGCCGGCACCGGCGTGTGAAGCGTGAAGACGGTCTGATCGCGGATCTGAGCGACTGCGGCGTCGTAGGCGGCTCCGCCGGTCAGTGTCCTGGAGAGGCGTTCCACCAGAGCCAGCGCGGCGTGGCCTTCGTTGATGTGCCATACCGATGGGTCGATCCCGAGCGCTTCGATGATCCGGACGCCGCCGATGCCGAGCACGATCTCCTGGCACAACCGCATCTCGCGGCCGCGCACATACAAGATGTGCGTAATCGGCCGGTCGGCGGGGTCGTTCGAAGGGAGATCGGTGTCCAGCAGGATCAGTGGCACCCTGCCGATGTCGATGCGCCACGCCCCGACATCCACCCGGCGTCCCGGCAGATCCACCTGGATGATCAACGGGTGGCCGGTCCTGTCGAGCACCCTGCGCACCGGGCGCCGGGTGACCTCGACGGGCCGGTACATGTGCTGCTGGTGACCATCGGGGTCGATCGCCTGGCGGAAGTAGCCGCGCCGGTACAGCAATCCGACGCCGACAAAGGGCAGGCCCAGGTCGGAGGCCGACTTGGTGTGATCGCCGGCCAGCACACCGAGGCCGCCCGAGTAGAAGGGCAGGGTGTGGTGTATGCCGAACTCGGTGCATAGATAGGCGATCCCACCGGGGAGAGCCCCGGCGTGCTCCTGCTGATACCAGGTGTCTTCTTCGTCCAGGTAATCGTCGAGGCGGTGGATGACGTCTTCGTACAACTGGACGAAGGAGTCGTTGGCCTCCAGTGCCTCCCAGGTACCGTTGCCGACGGTCTGAAGCACGGTCAGTGGGTTGGGGCCGCGCGCCCAGTTGGTTGGGCTGACCCGCTGCCACAACTCACGGGCCTCGGGTATCCAGGTCCACCACATGTTGTAGGCGAGGTCGTGGAGGCGCTGAAAGGCCTTGGGGATGCGGACACGTGTGCCGGCAGCGACCGGGATGAGGGGTCTGGCCGAATCAGGATGAGTCATAGAGAGGGGGGTAGGGGGCAACAGCGTGGAGACTAACCGGGTTGAGAGTGAGGGGCCTCCGCCTGTCGGATGGCGGCCGTCCATGGCTATAGGATGGCCGGGCGTTCCCCGGCTGCGAGGTCACCATGGCGTTTCCCGAAGGCACCGCCGATTTCCGATCCGATACCGTGAGTCGCCCGACCGCTGAGATGCGGCGTGCGATGGCCGATGCCGACGTGGGCGATGACGTGTACGGGGAGGATCCTTCCGTTGCCGCCCTCGAGGAGGAGACGGCTTCCGCCGTCGGAAAGGAGGCTGCGCTGTTCGTGCCCAGCGGGACGATGGGGAACCAGATCGCCCTGAACCTGCTCACCAACCCGGGCGATGAGGTGGTGTGTGTGGAGTGGGCCCACGTTCGCAACTATGAGCACGGGGCCGCTTCGTGGCTCTCCGGGGTCGCCTTCCGCAGTGTGCCGGGCGATGGTGGGGCGATAGCACCCGAGCAGATCCTGGCGGCAACTACCCAATCGGAATATCACCTGCCGGGGGTCTCGCTGCTGGTGTGGGAGAACACGCACAACGTGTCCGGTGGCACGGTGGTGCCGCTGGACACTATGGCGGAGGGCACTGGGGTCGCTCGCGGGGAGGGCCTCCGGGTGCATCTGGACGGCGCCCGTCTCTTCAACGCCTCCGTCGCATCGGTGACACCCGCCGCTGAGTACGCCGCCCAGGCCGACACCGTCATGGTCTGCTACTCGAAGGGTCTCGGAGCGCCTGTGGGTTCGGCTCTCTGCGGGGATTCCGGCCTGATTGAGAGGGCCCGGGAGGTTCGCAAGCGCCTCGGCGGAGGCATGCGCCAGGCCGGGGTCATCGCTGCTGCCGCCCGGATCGGGCTGCAGAACAGGGACCGTTTGGCCGAGGATCATCGACTGGCGGCCCGGCTGGCCGGCATACTGGAGGATCGGTTGCCCGGTGCTGTGCTGGCCGCTCCCGAGACCAACATGGTGCTCATCGGCGACACCGGCCTGCCGGGAGGGACTGCGGCTCTTGCAGCCGCCCTCGAGGCTGAAGGCATCCTGACCGGGTACATCCGCCCGGGTGTGCTGCGCTTCTGCACCCATCACGATGTCGGCGACGCAGACGTGGATCGTGTTGCAGCGGTGGCGGCCTCGATGGTGGGCTGACCTTCGCAGCGGGCCCGATCGGGCTACGGTGCCGGTCTCACTCACGGATCGGAGAGCGGCGTGGGCTATGCGGTGTTGTTCCCCGGCCAGGGGAGCCAGGCGGTCGGCATGGGTGCCGATGTGTTCGAGTCACGTCCGGATCTTCTGGGGGCTTCGGCCGATGCAATCCTTGGATGGCCGCTGCGCACCGTGTGTCTGGAGGGGCCTGAGGAGATTCTGACCGGGACCGATCGCGCCCAACCCGCTCTGTTCGCCGTCGCCTATGCCCTGTGGGAGGCGTTTGCCGCGGCGGTGGCCGAGCCACCCGCTGCGGCGGCGGGCCACTCCCTCGGCGAGTACACGGCGCTTGCCTCAGCGGGTGCCCTGACCTACACCGAAGGGCTCGGTCTGGTGGCCGCCCGGGGGGCCGCGATGGCGGCAGCGGCCGGCCTGGAGCCGTCGGGGATGGCGGCGTTGATGGGCGGCGACCGGGAGGCGGCCGAGTCCCTCTGCGATACCCGCCGCTCCGACGGGGGCCGCCTCTGGGTGGCCAATCTGAATGCCCCGGGGCAGGTGGTGATTGCAGGTGGCGCGGCCGATCTCGAGTGGGCCTCAGGACACGGCAGGGAGCACGGTGTGCGCAGGGTGATCCCGCTGAAAGTGGCGGGCGCTTTCCACTCACCCTTCATGGAGCCCGCTGCTGCCGACCTGGCGGAGGCCGTGGGGGCGATCGACTTTCGGGATCCCGCCTTTCCGGTATGGGCAAATGCCACGGCCGAGCCGCACGGTGGAGCGGTGGGCCCTGCGCTGCTGGAGCAGTTGACCTCACCCGTACGTTTTGGGGAGTCGCTGGAGGCGATTGCCGCCCTGGGCATCACCACGTTCGTGCATATCGGGCCGGGGGAGGTAACCGCAGGGCTTGCTCGGAAGTCGATAGAGGGCAGCGAGACACATGTGGTCTCGACTTTGGATGAGGCTGCAGCGATCGCCGAGGCGATCGGTGGGGCTGAATGAGGGACCACGGAGGAGAGGAACCGATGCTGCGCAACGCTGCGATCACCGGTTGGGGCAAGTGCGTCCCTCCTGCCGTGCTGAGCAACGCCGATCTGGAGACCGTCACCGACACGAGTGACGAGTGGATCACCACCCGCACCGGCATCAAGGAGCGGAGGATCAGCCACGTCGAGACCTCCGACCTCGCTGCCGTCGCGGGCTTGAGGGCGGTGGCCGCCGCCGGCCTGCAACCGGATGATCTCGACATGATCCTGGTGGCCACCTGCTCGCCGGATCGTCTGATCCCGAGTGCCGCGACTCTGGTCCAGGACAAGATGGGTGCCGGTCGCGCTGCAGCCATGGATCTCAACGCTGCGTGCTCCGGCTTCATCTTCGGCCTGGTGACCGCCCAGCAGATGATCGCCGCCGGAGCTTTCGAGAGGGTATTGGTGATCGGTGCCGAGAAGCTCCACTACTTCCTGGATTTCACGGACCGCTCGACGAGTGTGCTGTTCGGTGACGGGGCGGGGGCGGTGGTGCTCGAAGTGTCGGATGACGGCGGCGGTCTGCTCGCCTTCGAATTGGGGTCGGATGGTTCGGCGGCCGAGCTCCTGTGTGTGCCCGGGAGCGGCACGGAAGGCGACCCCGGGGTGGACCACCGCACCGTCATCCAGATGGAGGGGCCCGAGGTCTTCCGCAGGGCGGTCGCTGCGATGGGCGACGCCTCCAACCGGGTACTGGCCGAGGCGGGCCTGGGTATCGATGAGGTCGATCTGCTGATCCCGCATCAGGCCAACATCCGCATCATCGATGCGACCGTGCGGCGGTTGAAACTGGATCCGGCCAGGGTGTTCGTCAACATCGCCTCCTACGGGAACACCTCGGCTGCGACGATCCCGATCGCCCTTGCCGAGGCGCTCGAACAGGGACGGGTCCGGCCCGGATCCAATCTGGTGTTCACCGCATTCGGTGGTGGCCTCACCTGGGCGGCCGCCGCCTACCGTTGGGGGGATCGCGTCGAGCCTCTGGGCCAGAGCGAGGCAGAGTTGCCGGCCTCCGACGCCGAGGCGATGGAGTTGCTGCAGTCGAACATCGACTTTCACGGGAAGGGCGTGTGATGAGCAGGGTGGCATTGGTGACGGGAGCATCCCGCGGCATCGGCCGCTCCATCGCCGAGCATCTCGCCGGCGAGGGGCATCGGGTGGTGGTCAATTACCACTCCAGCCCCGACGCCGCCGACGAGGTGGTGGCCGCCGTCGCCGCCGGGGGCGGCGAGGCCATGGCGGTAGGTGCCGATGTCGGCGACGCCGATGCGGTGGCCGAGATGTTCAAGCGGGTGCAGGACACCTGGGGCCCGGTCGAGGTGCTGGTCAACAACGCCGGCATCACCCGTGACAACCTGCTGCTGCGCATGAGCCCTGACGACTGGGATGCCGTGCTCACCACCAACCTCCGATCTGCCTATCTCTGCACCCGGACGGCGCTGCGGGGCATGCTCAAGGCTCGCTGGGGCCGGGTCGTGTCGGTGACCTCGGTCTCGGGGATCTCGGGGAACCCCGGCCAGGCGAACTACGCCGCTGCCAAGGCGGGCCTGATCGGGCTGACCAAATCGGTGGCCAGAGAGGTGGGGTCGCGGGGGATCACTGCCAACGCGGTGGCCCCCGGCTTCATCGAGACCGACATGACTGCTGATCTGAGCGACGCCGTACGCGATGCCGCCGCCGGGAGCATTGCGCTCGGCCGGTTCGGGACCCCCTGGGAGATCGCATCGGCCGTCGGCTATCTTGCGTCGGACGCTGCCTCGTACATCACCGGCCAGGTGATCGTCGTGGATGGCGGGCTGGCGATCTGAACGATCCCGGAATCGAGGGAGGAATCATGGAACGCTCTGAAGTAGAGGCCAAACTGATCGCACTGCTGGTCGATGAGCTCGGTCTCGATAGGGACAAGATCACGATGGAGGCCACCTTCGATGAGGATCTCGAAGTGGACTCGCTCGGTGTGGTCGAGTTGCTGATGGCACTCGAGGACAACTTCGGTGTGGCCATCCCCGACGAAGAGGCCGAAGGCATCACGACCGTCGGTGAGGCCGTATCTGTCGTCATGGAGAAACTGGGCGGCTGATCGTATGGCGCGGCGTGTGGTGGTCACCGGGTTGGGCACGGTCAACCCGCTCGGGATGGATGTGGAGTCCTTCTGGAAGGCAGCGCAGTCCGGCACCTCGGGTGTCGGGCTCATCACTGCATTCGACACCACGGGCTTCAAGGTGCACATCGGTGCCGAGATCCCCGAGTTCGATCCCGAGCAGTGGATGGAGAAAAGGGAGGCGCGGCGCCTCGACCGTTTCGACCAGTTGTTCTGGGCTGCCACCGCGCAGGCGTTGGCCGATGCGGGGATCTCCTACGAGGAGGACGACCCTGCGGCGCTGCGCGCCGGCGTGGTGGTGGGGTCGGGGATCGGCGGGATGATCTCCTTCCAGGGCAACCTCGACGTGATGAGGGAACGGGGGCCGGGCAGGATCAGCCCGCTGGCGATCACCCAGATCATCCCGAACATGGCCGCCGGCCTGATATCGATCGAGTTCAACCTGTTCGGGCCCAGCACCTGCACGGTCACAGCCTGTGCCGCGTCCGCCAATGCGATTGGGGACGCGGCCGAGATCATCAAACGGGGAGACGCCGATGTGATGGTGGCAGGCGGCTCCGAGGCGCCTCTGTGTGAGTTTGCCCTGGCCGGGTTCTCGCAGGCGCGGGCCTTGAGCGCTCGTAACGACGACCCCGGGGCGGCGAGCAGGCCGTTCGACGACGGCCGGGACGGGTTCGTGATGGGTGAGGGCGCCGCAACCTTGATCCTGGAGGAACGCGACCACGCCATCGCCAGGGGCGCGACGATCCACGCCGAGGTGGCGGGTTACGGGATGTCATCGGACGGGTACCACGTGACGCTGCCCCGGCCCGGCGGCGCCGGCGCGGCCAGGGCAATGGAGAATGCACTCCGCAACGGGGGACTGGGAGCGGAGGAGATCCACTACATCAACGCCCACGGCACCTCGACCAGGGCGAATGACGCCACCGAGACGGCGGCGATCAAGACCGTCTTCGGCGATCATGCGGAAGGCATGCCCATCTCATCGACCACGTCGATGACGGGGCATCTGTTGGGCGGCGCCGGTGCCCTCGAGTCCCTGGTGTGCATTCTGGCGATACGGGACGGTGTTGTTCCGCCCACTATCAACTACGAGACTCCGGACCCCGAGTGTGATCTCGATTACGTGCCCAATGAGGCCCGCGAGGTGACGGTTCGGGCGGCGATGACCAACTCTTTCGGCTTCGGCGGGCACAATGTCTCGCTGGCCTTTACGGCTCCCTAGGCGGAACGGCTTTCTGCTCCACCGACCGTGCGGTGCGCTTCATCACCTTCTTGGCGCATTTGCTGGCCGCAATCGATCCACGCGGCGTCCACGACATGTGAAGGTTGGTCTTGCCATACCCGTTGTCGGTGGAGGAAGCGGAGACCCGAAAGGCCTTCCCCTCCTCGGTGAAGACGACCTGCCGGCGCTGGCGATCGAGCATGGCGATGCGGGCGCCCATCTCCTCGCCGACACCGAGAAGCGACTCGAAGACCACTTCGGGGTGTGCGTCGAAGACTGTGATTCTGCAGGTTGTCATGGCGCCTGATCCTTGAGTCTAGGTACTGCAATGTGTGTCCTAGATACCGCAAGGTGGGTCAAGGGCAGTTGCGCGGCTAGCCTGACACTCTCAATACGGCGAAGGGTGCTGCCCGGTGCGGAGACATCTGACGATTCTGCTGGCCCTGACGCTGCTGGCGGCGGCCTGTGGCGGTGGGAATGGGACCGATGGCCCGGCCATCGAGCAGACCCGTCCGGTGACCGTGTCCGGTTCGCCCCTCCCGGTGCTCCTCGATGGCGGGCAGGATCCCGCGGAAATCAACGCGATGACGATGCCGGAACTCGTCGGAGCGTCCTTCGACGGAACCCCGATCTCGATCACCAATGACGGCCGCCCCAAGGTCATCCTGTTCCTGACCCACTGGTGACCGCATTGCGGGTCCGAGGTCTCGGACTACACGGAGCAGTTCGAAATCGATGGGCTTCCCGAGTCGGTGGACGTCTACAGCGTCTCGACCAGTCCCGACCCCAATGCCCAGGACTATCCGCCTTCGGAGTGGCTGGAGGATTGGCCGGTGCCGGTGTTGGCCGACTCCGAGGGGGGCGAGGCGGCAGAGGCCTTCGGCTTGACGTCCTTCCCGTTTGCAGTGTTCGTGCTCGCCGACGGGGCCATCGCTGCCAGGGCATCCGGGTCGATCCCCTACGACGGCTTCCTGCAGGCCGTCGAGTTCCTGGCCGACGACGCCGACAACGCGGGCAACTGAGCAGGCCGCCCGCTGAAGATGGTCTTTTGGCCCTTGGTGTTTGCCGCGGGGTGCTGCAACATCGCGGGGAGGTAGGAGGATCGCCGTCATGCGCAGAGCACTCTCGATCGCAGCCGTGATTTGTCTGGTGATGGCAGCGTGCAGCGACGACGCCGTCACCACCACCGCCACCAGCACGACGGCCGGCACAACGACCACGGCCACGACGACCACGACCATGGCGACGACGACGACGCTGTCGCAGTTGGAGCAGGACACGATCATGGCGGTGTCGGTCTGGGAAGGGTTGAGCGAGGCGTGGCGGCAAGGGCCGATTCCCGCAGCCAGGTACATCTCGGAGAACAGCTATCCGGGCATGCCGGCCGCCTACGAGGATTGCCTGGCGGCGGAGAGGCCGAAGAGCAAGGCACCACCATGGCCGCGCCGCCCGTGACCGGCGCCTGGGCCGTGGTCAAACAGAAGGCCCCTTCCGCTTCGGTGGATGACGTGCTGGCCGCATTCCGCAGCACCGGCACTTTCGTCAACGACGGCCGATTCGGTGGTTCGGTCACCAATATGCGGCGCATCAACTTGGACCTGGCGCTGGCGCAGTTTCTGGCCAGGCTGTTTTTGCCGGGGCCGCTGACGCTGGGAG
>CBDUUY010000046.1:0-11996 GCA_965370535.1 uncultured bacterium | reverse complement strand
GGACGGCCACCAGGGCCGTCTCGGAGCCGGAGAAGAACCCGGAGCCGAGGATGCAGAGCCCCAGGATGATCAGATCGATGATCTGCAGGGTCGTCACGAGAGATCCCCGGAGGGATCAGGTCTCGGAGGTTCGGCCGGCCGATTCATTCTGAATCCGTTCCGGTATCGGCGGCAACAGGGGCCAACTCGTCGAGCAGGTCCCGCAGTTCGAAGGCTCCGAACGGCTTGCGCAGCCAGCCATCGGCGCCCGAACGTCCTGCGGTGAAGGCATCGGCCGCCCGATCGAGCAGCAGCACCGTCGGCGTCGGGGGGAGGTCACCGGCGGCGACTGCGGCGCGGATCTCTCTCACCACCGCCATCCCGCCCATGGTCCCGACCTGGAGGTCGGCGATGACGACATCGGCCAGGGCGTCGATGCAGGCTTTCACCACGTCACGAGGGTTCGACGCATCAGTGATCCGGTATCGCGACTCGCCGAGGGCGGCCTCGACGTCGGTTGTGACCCAGGCTTCGTCGGCGATGACGAGGATATTCATGGCAAGGCACGACTGTAGTCGGCCGGGAGGGCGGCCTCCCCGTCGTCCCCGGCCGGGATCAGTGTCTCTCTGGTGATCCCGCTGATCCGGCGCGTTCGTCGTCACGTTCCCGCCGGGGGATGAGACCGGGGTGGCCGGTGCCGACGGAGTCGCCGTTTGGGTGGTTCCAATCAGACACCTGGGAGGATATTCCTGGCGAACCCTGGATAGTGGTGTTAGGTTCGCTGCGCGGGTAGCGGAGGATGCGGGAGGAGAGTCGGCATGGCGAGTGTCGCCCCGATGGATCGATCGTGGCAGTTCAAAGGATTGTGCCGGGGCAATCACTCGTATCTGTTCTTCCCACCCACCACGGTGGAGCGCAAGGAAGAGCGCGAGCGTCGTGAGCTCAAGGCCAAGGCGATCTGCAATGTGTGCCCCGTGAACGCCGAATGCCTCGAATTTGCACTCGAGATTCGGGAGCCCTACGGAATCTGGGGCAGCCTCACCGAGACGGAGCGCCGCCAGGTCCTGGCCCGCCGGGCTGCGACCGTCTGATCACACGGAGGTCGCCTTCCCTTTTGGTGACTCCGGAGCGATCCAGCCACTCCAGCAGCGGCACGGCGTGCTTGCGGGTGATGCCCAAGGTGTTCCGGAAGTCGGCGACGCTGAACCCGTCATCCATGGAGCGCACCAGGCGGACCAGTTCATGCAACTGTCCCGGCAGGTAGGCGAAGGTACCGTCCACGGCCACCAGGCTGCCATCCCGCAGCAAGGCGTGGACCACCTCTGGATCCAATCCCAGTTCTGTGTGGCGGGGAACCCCCCACCCCGAATCCCTCAGAGTCTGTTGCACCGCCTCCCACGCCGCCCTGGACTCGTCGTCGAGATCCCCCGAGAAGCCGGTGCTGCGGACCGTCGGTCCATCGTCCACCAGTGAAGGGTTGCGGTCCACCAATGCTTCGAGCACGGCGAGATCCACCGCTAGTTGCTCGGCGAGGCTTGGTTTGGGGATCCCGGGTCGCAGCGGGTTGGCCTCGTGGAAAGCAGAGGTGGCTTCTTCGGCCACGTCGGTCAGGCGTTTCTCCTCACCTGCGGAAACCGCAAGGCCGGACACCATCAATGCCCCGGATGGCGCCCCGCCGCCACTGTCCGCCGACAGATCGAAGAGCGTGCTCAGGCCCCTGACCGCCAGGAGCACCGTGGCCCGATCGTCGGGATGAGGCCCCGCCGCCCGCAGCACAGGCAATGCCTCCCGCAGTTGGTGGCCGCGCCGGGGCGGACTCGGGTCCAAGACCACACCCCCGGCCACAACGGCCCTCCGCCCCACTTCGCGCAGGATCAGGCGGTCGCCCGCCTTCAGGGGCAGCGCCTCTTCGCTTTCGATGGCGGCCGCCCCGGATCGGTCGAGTGTGGGCCCCTCCAGCAACCGGAGTCGGACGGGAAATGCCCCGCTGCCGACGTGCAGATGGAATGCCCCCCGATCTCGCAGCGGTTCTCCGAGGCTCCTCACCGTGCGGAGGTCGGCCAGGAACCGACTGGTGAGGCGCCAGTCTCCCGGCCTGCCGATCATGGAACCGCGCGGCACGTCGCTGCGCTCCAGGCCGACCAGGTTGAACGCCACCCGGGTCCCCGGGCCGACCCGGTCCCGCGATCGCTCGTGGCTCTGGATGCTTCGCACTCTGGCCTTCTGCTCCCCCGGCCATATCGCCAGCGTGTCACCGACGCTCACCGGCCCATCCAGCAGGGTTCCCGTCACGACCGTTCCCGCCCCACCGATGGTGAACGAACGATCCACCCACATCCGGGGTCGGTCGCCTGCTGCTGCAGGCACCAAGGCCAGGGCATCAGCGAGAGCGGAGCGAATCTCGGCGATCCCGATGCCATCCGGCGCAGCGGTGCGGATTATCGGCGCATCGGCCAGGGCGGTGCCTTCCAGGTGCTCCCGTGTCTCCAGTTCGGCGAGTTCGGCGAGATCGTCGTCCACCAGATCGGACCGGGTCAGGGCGATCACCCCGAATCCGATGCCCAGCAGATCCAGCACAGCCAGGTGCTCCTCGGACTGAGGCATCCATCCCTCATCGGCGGCGACCGCAAACAGGGCGACATCGATGGCGTCTACCCCGGCCAGCATGTTCTTGATGAAGCGTTCGTGGCCGGGAACGTCTACGAACCCGATCTCGGTCCCGTCGTCGAGGGTGGTCCAGGCAAACCCGAGATCGATGGTCAGCCCGCGGCGTTTCTCCTCGTCCCAGCGGTCGGGGTCACGGCCGGTCAATGCCTGGATGAGCGTCGATTTGCCGTGATCCACATGGCCGGCGGTTCCTACGACCGGCATGCGGAGATGATGGCGTCGGCGACGATGAGATCGTCGGCCGGGTCGACACTGCGCAAGTCGGCTACCAGGCCGCGCGGCTCCCGACGAGTCACCACCGGGGGGGTGGCCGCCAGCAGGCGCTCCCATGCCGCACGGGGAGCGTCGGCTATCACCAGGATGGGCCCGGGGATACCCCGGCCCGGCACCGACCCGGCACCCGGCAGCGAGAGGCCCTCCTCGACGGATGCCGGGGGACCGATCCTGTCCGCCACCATCCGGCACCGCTCCTCCATCTGGCCGGCCGGCACGGATGCCGCCTTCCAGAATGGGATCTCGCCGGCCCTGCCCGCTGCATACAACTCGAGGGTGGCCGCAAGCGTGGCCAGTGTGGCCCCCCCGATACGAACCGCCCTGGCGATCGGGTGAGACTTGATGGTGGCGATCAGGCCGGCGGAGCCGACGATCATGCCGGCCTGGGGCCCGCCGAGCAACTTGTCGCCCGAGAACAGGACCAGGTCGGCGCCCATCTCCAGGGTCTGGCGCACGGCGGGTTCGCCGGCCAGCCAGGCAGGGGGAGGCCCATCCAGCCAAGGTGCCCTGGCATCCAGCAGGCCGCTGCCGACATCGGCGGCGAAGGGGATGCCGGTCTCGGCGGCAAGCGCACCGAGTTGCCCGTAGTCCGCCTCCTCCGTGAACCCCTCGATGCGGTAGTTGGAGGGATGGACCTTGAGGATCATCGCCGTCTCGGAGTCGATCGCCTTGCGGTAGTCCTTGATGCGGGTGCGGTTGGTGGTGCCCACCTCTCTCATCCGCGCCCCGGTGGCGGCCATCAGATCGGGCAGCCGGAACGATCCGCCTATCTCTATCAACTCACCCCGGGATACCAGCGCCGACCTGCCGTGAGCCAGCGCGGCGATGGTCAGGAAGAGCGCCCCGGCGTTGTTGTTGACGGCCAGGGCGGCTTCGGCTCCGGTGACCGATCGAAGCAGGTCGTGGACATAGGAACCCCGGCCGCCCCGTCTGCCCTCCACCAGATCGAACTCCACGGCCCCATATCCGGCTGCGGCGGCCCGGCCGGCCTCGGCGGCCTCCGGGGCAACAGGGGCCCTGCCCAGATTGGTGTGCAGCAGCACGCCGGTGGCGTTGATCACCCTGCCGGGACGGCGGGCGGCCAGGCGACGTGCCTCAGCGCCGGCGATCTCCTGTGCCGGGGGCCCTGTGGTGTCTGCGCGCCAGGTTTCCACTGCTTGCCTGGCCACCTCTACGAGCAGGGCGCGCGGCAGGCCGCCGTCGTCGAGCGACGCTGCGAGGGCGTCGATGGATGGGGGGTGGGAGGCCATGGCCATTCAGCCTACCGACCCCGGTATCGTGGGCCCGTGGCCGATTACCCCGGGCCGATCGTGCAGCCGCGACCGGCCTCGACCGTGCTGGCCCTCCGGCCGGCGTCTTCCGCCTTTGAGGTGCTGATGGTCCGCCGCGCCAGCGGATCGGAGTTCATGGGTAATGCCTTCGTGTTCCCCGGCGGGTCGATCGATCCGGTGGATAGCAGCGAATTGGCCGGCCGGGCGATCCGTTGGGGTGGCGATCCCGTGGAGTTGCCGTGGCGGGCGGCGGCGTTGCGGGAACTGTCGGAGGAGGCCGGCCTGGCACTCACCAACCCGGAGGGAATCACGGCGACCGGCGACGGCGCCGCCGTCTACGAGTCGGTCCTGGAGGCAGGGGGGCGACTCGATGCAGGGCGGCTGCACTGCCTGTCACGTTGGATCACTCCTGAGGGCCTTCCACGCCGCTTCGATACCCGGTTCTACACGGCAGAGGTCACTTCTGAGGCGGCAGCGGCTGCCGACGGTGTAGAGGTGTTCGACGACACATGGGTGATGCCGGCGGACGCTCTCGAGCACCAGGCCGACGGTTCCTGGGATGTTCCTTTTCCCACAGTGAGGCACCTCGAGTTGCTGGCCGGGTATGGGTCGATCGGCGAGGTGATCGAGTACGCCGAAGGCCTGACCGAGATCCCCGGTGTTCTCCCAAGGATCGTGATGGGGGAGAATGGCGAGTACGAGGTCAGGATCCCCGGCGATCCGGGATACGACACGAAGGCCCAAACATGAAGATCACCAGAGTCTTGGCCCCGAACCCGGGGATGTTCACCGGATCGGGCACCAATGCCTGGCTCATCGAATCGCATGATGAGGTGGTCATCATCGACTCGGGCCCCGACATCGAAGAGCACCTGCAGGCGATCAAAGAGGCGGTCGGTGAACTGGAACCGGTAGCGGTGTTGGTGACCCACTGCCACCTCGATCATGTGCAGTCTGCCAACAAGATGGCGGCCGACCTGGGGGTCCCCTGTATGGGCAGCTGCCCGGGACCTGCCTTCAAGCCGGACCGGGTTCTCGCCGATGGAGATGAGGTGGAGGTGGGCGCGGTGACCATCGAGGTGATCGGCACTCCGGGGCACACGCCGCACCATCTCTGTTATCGAGCCGGCGATGCATTGTTCACGGGAGATCACATCATGGGGGGAACCTCGGTGATCGTGGAGCACATGTCCGACTATCTGGATTCGCTCAGGAAGATTCAAGGCGTCGGTCTCACCATGCTCTATCCCGGCCACGGAGCCCCGATGGAGGATCCCGACGAGGTCATCGAGTGGTACCTCGACCACCGTCTGGAGAGGGAACGGCAGATCATCGAGGCCATCGAGGATGGGGCTCCGACCGTCGGCGGCATAGTCGAGGCCTGCTACACGGATGTGGACCCCGCCCTTCACCCGTTGGCCGCCCGGTCGGTCGGCGCACATGTGCGCAAACTGGCGGAGGAGGGCATGGTCGATCTCCCCCTGGGCTCGTCCGATTGGTTGTCCCCCGTGGTGTTCCCTGCGGCCGTGGTCGAGGTCGAGGCCGAGGTCGAGGTCGAAGAATCGTGAGACGTCTGTCCGCCTTCGGCGTGGTGCTCGTTGCCCTGATGGCGGGAGTGCTGTTCGTCGCCCTTCCGGCCCGTGCCGACGTCAGCTCACAGGATGTCGAGGATGCCAGGGCCCGGCTGCGGGAAGTCAATGTCGAACTCGCCGAGCAGGTTGCCGGGTACGACGCCGCGGTGGTGAGAGAAGTCGAGTTGAGGGATCGCCTCGACCAACTCCTCGTGGACCTGGCCACCAGGGAGCGTGAACTGGTGATGGCGCGTCGTGCCGCCAGGGACAGGGTCGCAGACATGTACATGAGCGCAGGCAACCAGGAGGGGGCCGGGATCCTGGCGGTCGATCAGTTCTCGCAGGTGCCGGCTCGCAGGGCTTATCTCGACACGGTCGCCCAGACCGACCGCGAGGTGGTCACCCAACTGGATGCCGCCCGACTCGGCTACGAACGGCAGCAGGCACTGCTGGAGGAGACCGTTGCCGAGCAGGAGGCCCTGCGGTCCGAGATGGAGAGCCTGCTCGGTGGCATCTACACCGAACTGGAGGCCGCCAACGCCGAGTATCAGGTAGTGAAGGAAGAGTGGGATCGGCAGGAGGCGGAGCGCAGGTACCAGGAGTGGCTGGCCACCTCGACCACAACCACCACGACCACTCTGGCCCCGCCCACTACGACCACACCCTCGACGACCACGACCACCAGCGGTACGGGTTCCACCACGACAACCGACCCCGCGGCGAGCACAACCACCACCGCGGCCCCCTCCACGACCACGACGAGCACGCTGCCGCCGCCCCCGCCTCCACCTGCCGGCACCATGGTCTGCCCTGTGGATGGCGCCGTGACGTTCCGGGACTCGTGGGGCGAACCCCGTCCCGGCGGCCGTACCCACACCGGCACCGACATGATGGCCGCCACGGGTACCCCGCTGGTGGCCATTGAGAGCGGCTACATCTGGTACATGTCGTGGCACTACGCAGGCGGCAACGGCCTCTACATCCAGGGCGATTCCGGTGACCGTTGGTACTACGCCCACCTGAGCGCGTATGCGTCGGGGATCAGGACCGGGGTGCGGGTCAGCGCCGGGCAAGTGGTCGGTTACGTGGGAAGCACCGGCAACGCCAGCGTCCCCCACCTCCACATCGGCTACCTGCCGGGTGGGGCCTACTACTCGAACCCCTACCCGATCATGGCGGAGCTCTGCTGAGCGGTGCCGCGGGCTGGCCCCTATCCCGGGGCGCTCGTAGACTGGCGGGGCAGTCTGGAGTCTTGTGCGAAGAGCAATTGCGATCGTCCTCGCCGTGTTGATGCTGGCGCCGGCAACGGCCCTTGCCGAGGTGACGCGCGAGGAACTCGAAGAAGCACAGGCCAGGGTGCGGGAGGTGTCCCGTCTCCTGGATGGCGAACTCACAGACCTGGACCGCTCCATCGGACTGGAGACCTCGTACGAGAACCGTATCCACGCCATAGAGCAGCAATTGCTGGATCGGCAGCGTGAGGTGGTGCTGATGGAACTGCTCGCCAAGGAGCGGGTCCAGGCGATGTACATGAATGCGGGCACCAATCGTTTCCAGACGGCGCTGAGTGTGGAGGAGTTTGGTCAGGTCGGGACCCGTACCGCATACCTCGACACACTGGCCAATCAGGAAATCGATGTGGTCAACCAACTGCTGTTCTTGCAGAACGACTCCATCCGACTGCAGGCCGAGTTGGAGACGTTGCTGGCCGATCAGTCGGTCGCCGTCGAGAGACTCCAGGATTCCAGCAGTGACATATATGCGACGTTGAAGATCGCCAACGACGAGTACCAGGTGGTCTACTCGGCGTGGCAGAAGCAAGAGGCGGCGCGCCGGGCTCGTGAAGAGGCGGCCCGCCAACAAGCCATCGCGGCGGCAGCCGCAGCGGCAGCCGCTGCGGCCAACTACACGAGCAGCGCAGGGACCTCACCCAAGGGGCGGACCTGTCCGGTGGCGGGCGCCCACTCGTTCCGGGATTCATGGGGAGAGCCCCGGCCCGGCGGGCGCCAGCACCACGGCACCGACATGATTGCCCCCACCGGCACCCCGTTGGTGGCTATCGAGAGCGGATACATCTGGTCGATGTCGTGGCATGTGGACGGGGGCAACGGCATCTATGTCAGGGGCAACAGCGGCGACATCTACTACTACGCCCACCTCGATTCGTATGCGGCGGGGATGAGGCAAGGGGTCAGGGTCGATAAGGGCCAGGTGATCGGGTATGTGGGCGACACCGGCAATGCCAAGGGAACACCCCACCTGCACCTGGGTTACCGGCCCGGCGGCGGACCGCTGACCAACCCCTACCAGTTGATGGTCAAACTCTGCCGGTAGTGCCCTGCAGGATCACACCCGGGTGGCCGAATCCTCCGGTTGTGCCAACTGGTCCATCAGCACGGCGATACGCGCGGTGCAGGTCTCATCGGCCGCCGGTGGCACGAGTTCGACGATGGCGGCGGCCGCTCCTTTGATTGCCAGGGCCGAAGGCGACTCCGGGTGGGCGCGCACCACAGGGGCGCCGCCGTCGCCCCCTTCGACGACGAAAGGGTCCAGGGGGATGCGGGCGATCAACGGCACACCGAGTTCCCCTGCCAACTCCTCGCCGCCGCCTCTGCCGAAGAGGTCGTAGTGGGTGCCGTCGTCGGCGGTGAAGCCGGACATGTTCTCGATGACCCCCACCACCGGCAGGAATGAGCGACGGGCCATGTCGGCCGCCCTGGCGGCCACCTTCTGGGCGGCCTTCTGCGGGGTGGTGACCACGATCAGTTCGGCCTGGGGAAGCAGGCGAGCCAGTGCCATCTGGATGTCTCCCGTGCCCGGCGGCAAGTCGATCACGAGGTAGTCGAGACGCGGATCCCAGGCCACATCGTGGAGGAACTGCTCCAGTGCCTTGGAAAGCATCAGGCCCCGCCACATGAGGGCGGTGTCCTCGTCGTCCAGCAGCAGGCCTGTGGAGACCAACTGCATCCCGGCCGCCTCCAGGGGAACGATCTTACGGTCGTCGCCTGCCTGCAACCGCTGGTCGGTGGCTGCCAACATGCGCGGCACCGAAAATCCCCAGATGTCGGCGTCGAGCAGGCCCACCCGATGGCCGGTGTCGGAGATGGCGGCCGCCAGGTTGACGCTCAGCGAGGACTTCCCCACGCCTCCTTTGCCGCTGCCGACGGCGATCACCCTGGTGTGCGGGTTGACCATGGTGGGGGCCGCACCCTCGCGGGCGGTGCGGCGGGCGATGCCCATCAGTTCGGAGCGCTGCCGTTTGGTCATGGCCGTCACCTTCACCTCGACCGAGTCGATCTCCGGCAGGGCCTGCACCTTGCGCACCACGTCGCCTTCGATCTGGCTCCGCATGGGGCAGGCGGCGATGGTCAGTGCGATGTGGATGACGGCGGTGGTGTCCCTGACCTCGATATCCCGCACCATGCCCAGTTCGACGACATCCACTCCCAGTTCGGGGTCGAGCACGCCGCGGAGGGCCGATTCGATGTCTTGGACGGTGGTCATGGGCCCCGCCACCGTAGGGTTGATGAGGCCGTAGCCGAAGCGGATTTCTTGCTGTCTCGATGAGAGGAACTACCGGAGCCGGATCCGTATACTCCCGGCCCGCGTCTCCCGAGGAGCAACCCGCACATGCAGCAGATCTCGATGACGCCTCACGGCGCCGGCCCCCAGGTCGCCCTCACCGACGCCGCTGTTGCCAAGGTGGCCGCATTGATCGAGACCGAAGGCAATCCTTCTCTGATGCTGCGCCTGGGCGTACGTCCCGGTGGGTGCTCGGGCTTCTCCTACGAGATGTCCTTTGACACCGAGACCTCAGACGGCGACATCGTCGGCAAATTCGGTGGGGTGAAGGTGGCCGTCGACTCCGAGAGCATGACGATGCTCGACGGTGCCGAGATCGACTATCAGGACGGCCTCGAGGGCGGTGGCTTCGCCATCAACAACCCCAACGTGGCTCGCTCCTGCGGGTGCGGCAACTCGTTCTCGTAGAGATCACGACCGGTCCACCGCTCCGCCTGTGAGACGGGTCGTGGCACACCCGGATAGAGCGGTAGCCTGACGACAGCACACCTCTCACCCCTGGAGGCATCATGCCCAAGCAGGTTCCCGACGTACCCAGCGGCACCACACCGCTCGGGCCATACTCGACGGTCACTGAAGCCGCCGGACTCGTCTTCATATCGGGACAGATAGCCATCGACCCGGCCACCGACTCTCCCATCGAAGGCGATGTGGGTGAGCAGACCGTCCGGGTGATGAAGAATCTGGGCGCCATCCTTGGAGATCTGGGCCTGGGATACGGCGACATCGTCAAGACGACCATCTTCCTGGCCGACATGGCCGACTTCCCGGCCGTCAACGGCGTTTACGGCGGCTACTTCACCGATGCGCCGCCCGCTCGATCCACGGTCGAAGTCGGGGCCCTTCCCGGCGGCTTCCAGGTCGAGATCGAAGCAATCGCCGCCCGCTGAGAGGAGTAGTCATGACACGGGATGAGATCTTTGGCGCACTGGGCCTCGAGGACGTCGGTTCCGGTGCTTTTGCAGGCGAATGGCTGGAGGGATCGGGGCCGATGCTCGATGTCGAGAACCCGGCCACGGCGGCGACGATCGCCAAGGTGAAGACGGCGGATTCCGACGACTACGAGAAGATCGTCACCGTCGCCCAGGAGACCTTCCTGGAGTGGCGGATGATCCCCGCCCCGGTGCGCGGCGACTACGTGCGCCGGATCGGCAACGCCCTGCGGGAGAACAAGGAGGCCCTCGGGGCCCTGGTGGCGTTGGAGATGGGCAAGATCGCCGCCGAGGGCGAGGGCGAGGTCCAGGAGATGATCGACATCTGCGACTTCGCCGTCGGGCTGTCGCGGCAGCTCTGTGGCCTCACGATGCACTCGGAGCGCCCGGGCCATCGCATGTATGAGCAGTGGCATCCACTGGGACCGGTCGGGGTCATCTCGGCCTTCAACTTCCCGGTAGCGGTGTGGGCATGGAACGCTTTCATCGCAGCGGTGTGTGGGGACACGATCATCTGGAAGCCGTCGTCGCAGGTGCCGCTCACCGCAATCGCTGTGACCAAGATCGCCAACGGCGTGATGGCAGGCACCGGGTTCGAAGGTGTCTTCAACCTGCTGGTCGGCAGCGGCCGCACCGTCGGCGATCAGATGATCAACGACCGCAGGGTGCCGTTGATCTCGGCGACCGGGTCGTGCAACATGGGTGAGAAGGTCGGGGTGGCCGTCGCCAAACGCCTGGGCCGCTCACTGCTCGAGTTGGGCGGCAATAACGCCGTAGTGGTCCTCGATGACGCCGATGTGGACATGGTCACCAGGGCCGTGTTGTTCGGCGCCGTGGGCACGGCGGGCCAGCGCTGCACCAGCACCCGGCGGGTGATCATCGAACCCGGCATCAAGGACGATGTGGTCGGGCGCCTGGTGGACGCATACGGTCAGGTACGCATCGGTGACCCCCTGGACCCGGATGTGCTGATGGGCCCTCTGGTCAACGAGCAGGCGGTCCACACCATGATGACCGCCATCGATGTGGCCAAGAGCCAGGGTGGCAAGGTGCTCACCGGCGGGGAGGCCGTCGAGATCGATGGCCTCGATGGTTGGTTCGTCGAACCTACGATCATCGAGATAGGCAAGGACGCCACCATCACCCATGAGGAGACGTTTGCGCCGATCCTCTACGTGATCGAGGTCGCCGATCTCGACGAGGCGATTCAGATCCAGAACGGGGTCACCCAGGGCCTGTCGTCTGCGATCTTCACCGATTCGATGCGTTCGGCCGAGAGGTTCATGAGTTTTGAGGGTTCGGACTGCGGCATCGCCAACGTCAACATCGGCACCTCGGGCGCCGAGATCGGTGGAGCCTTCGGCGGTGAGAAGGACACGGGCGGTGGCCGCGAGGCGGGGTCGGATTCCTGGAAGGCCTACATGCGCCGCCAGACCAACACCGTCAACTGGAGCACCGACCTGCCACTAGCCCAGGGCATCGAGTTCGGCTAGCCAATGCACGGCTCTGGCCGGTCCCGGGTCTCGGATTCCTCTCGTGTCGGGCGGGTTCCGGCCTCTTGTTCCTCCCCCTCAGGGGAACGTGCCCCGCTGTCTTGTCCTTCTCCTTCGGGGCGGCGTGTGCGGCTGTCTTGTTCTTCTCCTTCGGGGGGGCGTGCCCCGGATTCTTGTTCCTCCCCCTCAAGACTCGCGGCGGAATTGGGGTTGGGTCGTGTCTGTCTG
>CBDUUY010000045.1:0-12021 GCA_965370535.1 uncultured bacterium | reverse complement strand
CCTTCTTCCCCGCCTCGTTCGGGCACCTGTTCGGCTACGACGCCGGGTACTACGGATACCTGTGGTCGAAGGTGTACGGCGACGACATGTTCAGCCGCTTCGAGGAGCAGGGTGTGCTCGACCCGGGGGTGGGCATGGCGTACCGGCGGTCGATCCTGGAACAGGGGGGCTCGAAGGATGCCGGTGATCTGCTGTGTGACTTCCTGGGCAGGGAACCCAACCAGGAAGCGTTCCTGCGGAAGTTGGGGATCGACTGAACTCCAGTTGACGTCGGTCCGGGAGGAACGGTTCCCCTGCCGCCGGGCCCAGAGAGCAGAACTCCAGTAGTCCCGGGGAGCGTCTGCCCCGGGTGACCTCGACAGCCGCCTCTTCGGTCAGGAGTCGGGCTCATCGAGGTCGTGATGCGTTTGCCGATCTCCCGCTCCGGTCGACGGGTGGTCGGCGTTCGGGAACTCCTTGATGTAGAGATCCTGCTGCGCAAACGGAATCGTGATGCCATGAGCGGCGAAGCTGCGGTAGATCTCTGAGTTCAACTCGTGCAGCACCACGCCTCGATCCACCGGCCGTTCGATCCAGCACAGCAGTTCGAAGTCGAGGCTCGAACCACCGAAGGCCCTGAACCTCACCCTCGGCTCGGGATTCCCCAGGGTCTTCGGGTGACCCTCGGCGACACTTGTGAGCACTGCCACGACCTCGTCGATATCGGTGCCGTAGGCCACCCCGACTTCGGTGCGGATGCGATCCCGCCGCGGCGGGCCGCCTGCCTCGTTGACGATCTTGGTCGCCCCCATCACGCCGTTGGGGATCGACACCTCGACGTCGTCGCGGGTGAGCAACCGAGTGGAGCGCAGACCGATCTTGGTCACCTCTCCGCGCTCCCCCGTGTCCAGGATGATGAAATCGCCGACCTCATAGGGCCGGTCGGACAAGATGGCGACGCCGGCAAACAGATTCGCCAGCGTGTCCTGAGCCGCAAAACTGAGTGCCAGGCCGACGATGCCGGCCGATGCCACCAGGCCGGTGACGTTGATGTCCCAGATGAGCAAGATCGAATAGAACGCACCAATGAAGAAGATCACGGCAGCAGCATTGGACAGCAGCGATTCGGTGGAGTGCTGGACCATCCCGAAACGATCCGGGTGCCGCCTCATGGTGCCGAGCAGCAAGCGCAAGAACCGGATCCCGAACATGACCCAGACGATCACCAGGATGGTCTGGACCACCAGCACGGTGTTCTTCTCCAACGTCGGGCTGAGTTCGAGCCGGTATGTCGCGAGGATCAGGCCCACCAACCCGACCGTCACGAAGATGGGACGGTGCAGGAGTCCCACCAGTTTGTCGTCGAACTCGGTCTCCGACCGGGCGGTGAGCCGCCGTAGGGTGCCGGTCAGCAGGCGATCGACAACCCACGCCAGTGCCGCAAAGGCCACGATGATCGCCAGCGCCTCGAGATACGGGAACCGCTCGAAGAACCCGACTACCTCGTCCCACACCTCAGACATACGTTCTCACCACTCCCGTCACTCCGACTCGTCCACCGACTGTAGGCGACGAGCACCGCCCGTGAACCCTCACCGGGTTCGCCACCCGGCCGCGGCTTCTTCACCCAGAGAACAGCATCCTCCACTCCGGCCGGACCAGGGTCGACACGAGGATCTCGCCCCCCTCGGGGCCGGAGCGGGTGAAGGCGGCTGCGCCGCTGAATAGGTACTCGCCGTCGTTGAGGCAGTAGACATCCCGGCCGCCGGACACATGGATGACATCGCTGCCGGACCCCGGAACGATCACGTCGTCCCCCGGCGTGCCCCACAACTCATCGTCGCCGTTGGTCCCGACGATCGATGGTTCCAGATTGCCACAGACTGGCGGCATCCCCCGGACGAAGACGAGACCGGATGCCTCCCCATTGAGCTTGAACCATGGAGCGGATATGGCCAGGAAATCAGGGCGGGGGATGATCGAGAGCCCGAAGCCAAAACCCTCACCGAACTCGGACCCCTCGTAGCGATCAACCTCGACCCATTCATCAGGAGTGCGCTCCAACACCTTCACAGCCCCCGTGGAGCGGGACGCGTAGTCGTTCTCCCACACGGCGGAGAACATCAAATCACCCACTATGGGAAGGCCGGTGTCCTCCACCGCCTCGATCGCTGCGTCACCCGGATCCTCGATGGTGACGACCTCCTGTGCCCAGCCGTCACCGTCCCGTCCCACGAAATGGATGCGGTCCCAATCCGTGTCCCAGGTGAGGATGACATCTCCATACACGAAGATCCAGATCCCAAACCTCATGCCGGCCGCCGGATCATCGGCGACCACTTTGGTCTCGCTCCACTCGCCGTCGATCCGCTCGTAGATGTAGATGGCCCCGGCCTCCTTACCCGCCGCACTGTGATTCGGTGAACCGAAAGCCACGAACCCATCGCCGAACCCGACCGAAGAGCCGAATCTATCGACCGGCTTGCCGTCGCTCGGCTCGAACATGTGGCTCACCCACTCGCCATCGATCAACTCGTAGAGAAAGGCCTTGCCGGGACGGAAATAGGCGTTGGAGCTCTTGTACGACCCGACCAAGATCCGGTTTCCGTCCTCCGAGAGCTCCACCTGGTACCCGATTCCATCGTGACTATCGACACCTTCGGGCTCCAGGATGGTCTCCACCCACTCACCATCTATCAAGTCATAGAGGAACACGCCACCGGTCTCGACACCGTTGATCCAGGCGTTGGGCGCGCCGACCACGATCCGGTCCCCGACGATGTCCAAATCGAGCCCGAACCTGCGCCCCACGTTGGGCCCGCCGCCCTTCCGCCAGACCTGATCCGGAATGATCTTCTCGGTTGTCCAGCCAAGACCATGCCGGGTGAAGACCCAAATCGAGCCGAGCTTGGACAGCGGCAGGCGATCGTACGGAGCCCCGATGACGATCCGGTTCCCGTCAACGGCTATGGAGTACCCGAACCGGTCGCCGCCACGTGCGTCCGGTGCAACCAGCGTCTCGAAGTCCTCCGGGTCCCCCGCCGCAGCCGGAGCGATCGACACGGCACTGACAAGGACAACCAGCAGTAACACGACCCGCCACCGGCACACCCGAGACCTCCACCATCGCGACACCATGAAAGTACCGGCCCCGGAGGGCCGCCAGAAGGGTCCTCCGACCCATCTCTCGACCCCGGGCCCCCGGACACGAGGACCCGTCCGCGGGAAGTGCGGTGTATACAGGCGGGCCCGGTCGTCGGCCAACTCATGCTGAGGTGAGCTTCCCCCGGATCGCCTCGGAATTCCTCTCCGGACGTTTCACCCCGGCGCGGTGCCCATCGGTGTCGTCGGAGATCCACAGCTAGATGGAGGCCGGGGTCGTCACACCATGGATCACACGGCAGTCTTGGACCGCATTGCCGATCGCCCCTACCTCACACAATCGGGCGGAGCAGGCCGCCGTCTGCCTGCAGGGTGGCACCGGTGATGTACGAGGCTGCGTCCGACAGGAGAAACACCGCGGCTGCTGCATATTCGCATGGCTCGCCGTAGCGGCCCATCGGGATCGACTGCTCCACCCCGGCCCGGAGCGCCTCGGGGGTGGTGTCGGCCCGGCGGGCGGCGTCCTCGTCCAGTGAGATCAACCTGGAGGTGGCGATCCGGCCCGGGATCAGATGGTTGACCCGGATGCCGTCCGGTGCCCACTCGTCGGCCAGCAACTTGGCGAGGGCGGCCACCCCGGGCCGGAAGACCGTGGACATCGCCAGGACCCCGACCGGTTGCCGGGTCGAAGCCGAGGTCATGAACAGCACCGCCCCGCCGTCACCCATGTGAGGGTGTGCCGCGTGGGCGGTCTCCAGAGCCGAACGCAGCGTCAACCGGTAGGCGGCGTCCCAGGCGTCGGGCCCCACATCACCGAAGCGGCCCGGCGGCGGGCCCCCGGCATTGGGGACCAGCAGGTCGATGCCGCCCAACGCCCCGGCGGCGGCGTCGATCCAGCGGGTGATCTCCCCCGGTTCGGCCACATCGCATACACCCGCGAGCACCTCGGTACCCGATTCGGTTCGGATCCGTTCGGCGGCGGCCTCGATGCGGTTCCGGTCGCTGCTGCAAATCGCCAGGCGGCATCCCTCGGATGCCAGGGCCGAGGCGATGGCGAACCCGAGACCGTCCGAGGCGGCCGCCACCAGGGCGCGCTTGCCGACGAGATCGAGGTCCATGCCCGTGACGCTACCGGGCCGTCACCGGGGACGCTTGCCCAACTCGGTCCGCTCGATGCGCTCCACCACCAGCCAGCGCTTGGGGACCTGGTGCCCTGCCAGCCTCGCCCGGGCCCAATCCGCCACGGCCCCCTCGTCGAACCCGGCACCCTCTGCCACCACCACCTCGGCTACCACGGCGGTACCCCACTCGGGATCCGGTTCGCCGAACACATGCACATCGGCGAGGCCCGGATGACCGTCCAGCACCGCCTCGACGGCGTCGGGATGTACGTTCACACCCCCGGTGACGATGACCCGGTCGGCCCGCCCCTCCACCACCAGACGGCCCCCGCGGTCGATCCTGCCGATGTCGCCCATCTCCAGCCATTCGCCCGCCCGCCGGTCGCCTCCCACATCGGATGTCGAGACCGCAGGCCCCCGCACCTCGATCCGGCCGGTGGGGCCGATACGGGCCTCGAAACCGTCGATGGGGCGCCCCACGGTGCCCAGAGCCTCCCGTCCCTCCCCCGGCGCCACCGTTGCCACCTGGCTGCAGGTCTCGGTGGATCCGTATGTCGCCAGCACCGGCAGACCGGCGTCCAAAGCTCGCTCCAACAGGCCGGTGTCCGCCGGACCGCCGCCTACCAGCACACCGGACACCCCCTCGTAGGGCCCCGGGTGCACCTCCAGGACTCGCCGCAGCATCGTCGGCACCAGCGAGGTAAAACGCACCTCACCGTCGGCGAGCAACCCCGCCACTCGCTTCGCATCGAAGCGGTCCTCCAACACCACCGCCGCCCCCTGCTCGGCGCACCTCCACAAGATCGAGAGACCCCCGATATGGGAGGTGGGCAGCACACAGAGCCAGGGATCACCGGGCCCGTTGCCCAGGCGGGCACGGGATGCCGTCACCGACGCCTCGATGTTCTCCCCGGTCAGCACCACCCCGCGCGGATCGCCCTCGGTGCCCGAGGTGAAAACGACATAGCGCACACCCCGGTCGGGGGCGGCGCCGTACCCTGACTCCTCCGATACCGGGCGCAGGCCGAACAGGGCGTCGTCGTGGTCCAGAGCCCACAGGCCCCTCACTCCGGCACGGCGGGTCTGCTCCATCGCCGCCGCAACCGGCAGCCGGGCCGATAGCGGCACCGCCCACGCCCCCGCCCGCGGGATGCCCCAGGCAGCCGCCACAGCCCTCAGGTTCTGCTCACCCCAGTAGGCCACCCGCTCCCCCAATGCCGGGCCGGCCCCGCTCACTGTGCCCGCCACCCGCGTGGCGATATCGTGCAACTCGCCGTAGGTGGTCACCTCTCCGCCCCGGATCACCGCGGGGGCGTCCGGTCGTCGTGATGCGGTTTGGTGCAGCCAGTCCATCTTCCGGGTGGGGTCGGGGCCACCGCTACGATACCGATGGTTGCAGCGCACCCTCTTGGAGGCATCCCCACATGGCCGTGCAGTGGGCCCAATCCGGCGAATACGAGGACATCGTCTACGAGACGACCGACGGCATCGCCAAGATCACCATCAACCGCCCGGAAGTGCGCAATGCCTTCCGCCCCACGACACTGTTCGAACTCTCCGAGGCCTTCGAAGTGGCCCGCAACGACCAGTCGATAGGCGTGATCATCCTCACCGGGGCAGGCGACAAGGCCTTCTGCTCGGGCGGGGACCAGAGGATTCGGGGTGATGCCGGCTACGTGGACCCCAGGGGCACCCCCCGCCTCAACGTTCTCGACCTGCAGATCCAGATGCGCAGACTGCCCAAGCCGATCATCGCCATGGTGGCCGGCTACGCCATCGGGGGTGGCCACATCCTGCACCTGGTCGCCGACCTGACGATCGCAGCCGACAACGCCATCTTCGGCCAGACGGGGCCAAAGGTCGGGTCGTTCGACGGCGGATACGGCGCCGGGTTGCTGGCCAGGATGGTCGGTGACAAACGTGCCAGAGAGATCTGGTACCTGTGCCGCCAGTACTCCGCCGATGAGGCTTACGAGATGGGCATGGTCAACAAGGTCGTGCCCCTCGCCGGGTTGGAGGACGAGACGGTCGGTTGGGCGCAGGAGATCCTCGAGATGTCGCCACTGGCCATCCGCATGATGAAGGCCGCCATCAATGCGGCGGCAGATGGAATGGCGGGGCAGCAGCAGTTGGCGGGTGATGCGACCTTGCTCTTCTACATGAGCGATGAAGCCCAGGAGGGCCGCAACGCCTTCAACGAGAAACGCACACCCCGCTTCGACCAATTCCCCCGTTTGCCGTGAGCCGGGTCCGGGCCTGGTTGCTGGCGGCCCGGCCCCCCACCCTGTGGGCGGCGGTGGCCCCGGTACTGGTGGGTGGCGGCCTCGCCAGCGATGACGGCGTCTTCCGTTGGGACGTCTTCGTGGTGACCATGACGGCGTCCGTGCTGATCAACGTGGGTGTCAACTTCGCCAACGATGCCTCCGATGCGCGCCGGGGGGTGGACAACGCCGAAAGGATCGGGCCACCCAGGGCGGTCGCCTCCGGCTTGATCCCGGCCCGGACCATGTGGGGCGGCGTGGTGGCCGCCTTCGCCCTGGCCACCGCCTGCGGCATCTACCTGACTACGGTGGCCGGGTGGCCGATCCTGGTGATCGGCGCAGCCTCGCTGCTCGCCGCCCTCGGCTACACCGGCGGGCCATTCCCTTACGGGTACCGGGGCCTCGGCGAGGTCTTCGTCTTCCTGTTCTTCGGTCTGGCGGCCACGGTCGGTTCCCGCTTCGCCCACGATGCAACTGCACCACTGGATGCCTGGCTGCTGGCGATCCCGGTCGGGATGCTGGTGACCGCCATCCTGGTTGCCAACAACGTGCGTGACGTGGATACCGACCGCACCATGGGCAAGCGCACCCTGGCGGTGATGCTGGGCAGGCCGGCCACCCGGCACCTCTACGCCGTGCTGGTTCTGGGCGGGTTCCCGCTGATCGCCGGGTACGCCGTGGCGGGGTGGACCCCCGGCCTCACTGCGATCGCAGTGGCCGCCGCCCCCCTGGCGATCCCTCCGGTGCTGACTATCTACCGGGAGACCGAGGGGCCGCCCCTCATCGGGGCTCTCAAAGGCACCGCCCGACTCCATGCCCTGGTGGGGGCCCTGCTCGCCCTGGGGGCGGTGTTCTAGTCGTCTGCCGGTCAATTGACGATCCGGGTTCGGAGTGGGTCTGATCAACCGGGACAGCCGGAAGCGATGTGATCATGCGCCGTCCGCGGCGCGCCTGCCCTTGCCGCGGGCCTCCACAGGGTCGGCCTGGGGAGTTCCCTTCTCCTCAGACGGCGAAGTCACGACGATCGACCACCACCATGGCTATGCCCATCAGGATCAGGCCCAGCACCACCATGATGATGGCCGGTCCCCACTGAACTCCTTCGAGAGCCCATTCCCCAGGAGAGACGTAGTGGAATAGCGAGATCGGGGCGACGGGTTCCAGCGGGCTCCAGAGGCTGGAGGCGAAGTTGAGGAAGTACGACCCGACGGTGAATCCAACGGTGACCGAATACCCGCGGCTGCGTGTCGACGAGGCCGCCGAAGCCAGGAAGGCTAGGCCGCCGACGAGCACCAGCATCGGCACGAGGCTGAGAGGAAGGAGGAGTGCCTGCACGGGCGAGAAATCGGCCAGCGCCTCGAAGAAGACGATCCCGGCCACGGTCCCCAGATACGTGGCCGCGAGTAGCGCCACCATCCCCAGGTCCCAAGCCATCACGCGGGCTCCCAGTATCACCCGGCGGTCGACCGGGCGCGAGGCGAGGAACTCGATGGTGCCATCTTCGACCTCCCGCGCAATTGCCGTGGCTGCGCTTGCCACGGTCCACACGACGAGCAGCATCAGAGTGATGGGATGGACGTAACCAAAGCCCAGCCACCCTTCCGGAGTCAGGATGTTGACCGAACTCCCAGCGAAAGCGTCGAACACATTCATCACCGAGCTGTCCTCAAAGGTGCTGGCGGGCAAGAAGCCGGTGCCGAACGCCTGGAAGGTCCCCGCCAGTAGCAGACCCATCAGGAACAAACCGACCGCCAGACTCCACCGCAACGTCCGATGTCGGCGCCACGCAGTCCACAGCAACACCCCGAACATCAGGCCGGCCCTTCCCGGTAGTAGGCGAGAAAGCTCTCCTCGAGCGATGCCGATGCCAGCGTCAGATCCTCCACGGGGAGATCCACGACCAGTCGGAGCAGGTCGTTGGGGTTGCCGGTGAAAGTCACCACGTGGTGACGGGTCGTTCCCTCCACGTCGACGACGTTCGCCATCTCCCGCCACCGCAGTTCGACCGGTTCGCGAAACACAACGTCCAGCCGCCGCAACGCCCGGCTCCGCACATCGGCGAGGGTTCCCTCGAAGATGATGTTCCCTCCTCTCACCATCGCCACACGGTCGCACGTGCGCTCCACCTCGGACAACGCGTGGCTGGAAAGAAGAACCGTCTTCCCACTCCTCGCCTCCTCTTCGACCAGTTCCACGAAAGTTGCCTGCATGAGGGGATCCAACCCTTCCGTGGGCTCGTCAAGAACCAGGAGGGGAGAATCGTGCTGGAACGCGCAGACGATCCCCAGTTTCTGCTGCATCCCTCGCGAGTAGGTCCGCACCTTGCGGTCCAGCACCTTCGCGGGCAGTTCGAACCGTTCCAGCAGCTCAGCCTGGCGGCTCGGGGGCGTGCTGTGCAGCGCGGCGAGAAGACGGAGATTCTCGCGGCCGGACGCCTCCCCATAGAGGCGGACCTCGCCGGGCAGGAACCCGATCTCGGCCTGCACCGCTCTCCGTTGCCGGCGCACGTCCATGCCAAGCACGCTCGCGGAACCGGCGGTGGCGTTGAGGAGACCGGCGAGGATGCGGAGAGCGGTGGTCTTGCCGGCGCCGTTGGGGCCGATGAACCCGTACACGATCCCGCGCGGAACCCGGAGGTCGATGCCGTCGAGTGCGACCGTTGGTCCGAACCGCTTGACCAAGCCCGACACGCTGACGGCGAGCCGCTCGGATGTCATGAGGGCACTGTACCGGCGGTCCGTTGTGGACTTAGGAGTCTGCTGAGTGGCATGCATCGCTCAGCGGGTTCCTACGTGTACTCGGCCACCATCAGGATCCCGCCCTTGCCCTGAGACACCTCGCGGTAGCCGAGCCGCAGATAGAGGTGGATGGCCGGGTTCCCTCGAGACACGCTGAGGCTCATCCGTTCGGCCCCGCCGGACCGGATCTCCTCAGACAACTCCACGATGAGACGCTCGCCGATGCCCCGGCCTCTGAAGCCCGCCTCGATCGCCACCGCCAACTCCGGGGTTTCGGCGTCGTAGAAACCCTGGCTTCCCTCACCATCCTCGAAGAGGCGGCAGTAGGCCATCCCCACGAACTCCCCATCCACCTCGGCGACGACACCCGCATCCCCCGGACGCATCCATCCGACGTGGTAGACCTCGATCTTGGGATGATCGACCGCAACCTCGAACGGCAAGATCGGACCAGCGGGGTCCCACGCCAGGGTGGTGTACAGGGTCCGCCTCACCAACGGCAGGTCGTCGGGCCCGGCCGGGCGGGTGATGGCCGGTTCGTGCATGACGAGAACCTAATGCGTCCCCCGGGAACGTTTGCCGGGTTCGGGACATCCAGAGACACCCCTGCCTCGCCCTCGATATCACCAACGCTCCCGGCCGGGGCACCACCCCGGCCTCAAGGACCGGCACGCCACGCCGATACACGAAGCAGAAGCCGGGTTGCGGATCATATCCACCGCACCGGGCGGTAGCCGATTGATCATCGGCTCCATCGATCTCACGGGCCGGCCTTCGGGCCGGTCCGATCATTTCTGTATCGTGGGCGCTCGTGGACGACCGCAACTACCGCTTCACCGTGTCCCTCGTGGCGGCACTCGCCGCCCTGGGTGTCGAGCACGCCGCCGTGGCCCCCGGTTCGCGCAATACGCCGATGTCGATGACACTGGCGGCCGCACCCGGCATCCGCGACTGGTCCCACCACGACGAGAGGTCGGCGGGTTTCTTTGCCCTCGGAATCGGCAAGGCCGGAGGCATGCCCGCCCTGGTCACCTGCACCTCGGGCACGGCCGCCGCCGAGTTGCATCCCGCCATAGTCGAGGCGCGCTACGGCCGGGTCCCGTTGATCGTGATCACCGCCGACCGCCCCACCTGCCTGTGGGAGACCGGCGCCGCCCAGACCATCGACCAGCGCGGTATCTACGGCAGCGCCCCACTGTGGAGCCACGACCTCGATGTCCCCGCCCCCGGCGACGCCCCCACGGGTTTCCCGGCGGCATTGGCGGCCCGCCTGGTGGCCGAGGCTCTCGGCGGACCCGGACCGGTGCACCTGAACCTGCGTTTCGGCGAACCGCTGGTGCCACCGCCCGGAGGAATGCCCGATCCCGACGGCCCGGTGCCCGTGCTGGATCTCGGCGTCGCATCGCCATCGCCCGAAGTGGTGGCTGCCGTGGCGCAAGAATTGGCAGGCAGACGCGGGCTCTTGGTCGTGGGCCCCCAGCACGACCCGGAGGTGGCAGGCCCGGCCGCCCACGCCGCGACGGCCCTCGGCTTCCCTGTCTTCCCCGATCCGCAGTCGGGGCTGTTGGCCGGTGCTCATGACCTTTCGATGGTGATGGGCGCCGCAGCGGCCCTCGTCCACGCCGGCATGCTCGACCGTCTCACCCCCGAAGTGCTGCTCCGGATCGGAGCCCCGCCCACCGGCAAGCCGCTCACCGACTGGATGGCGGCCCATCCCGAGATCCCCCAGATCCACATCGACGACACCGGATGGCGGGACCCCGGCGCCACGGTCCACCGTGCGATCCGGGCCGACCCGGCGGAGTTCCTCAGGTCGCTGGCAGCGGCACACCCGGCGCCCGCACCGGGCGAGTGGGTGGATTCCTGGCGGGAGGCCGATCGCAGGGCCTCGGCCGCCATCCGCAAACAGGTGGCTGGGCAGCCTTTCCCCACCGAACCCGGCATCGCCACCGTGGTGGCCGAATCCATCCCGGCCGGGTCACTGCTGTACGTCGCCTCGTCCATGCCCATCCGGGACATCGATCTCTGCCTCGCCCCGACGGCGCGGCCCATCAGAATCGCATGCAACCGGGGGGCCAACGGCATCGATGGCTTCCTGTCGTCCGGCCTGGGAGCGGCTGCAGTGTGGGATGGCCCGGTGGTGCTGCTGGCAGGCGACCTGTCGGCCCTCCACGACCTGACCGCCCTGGCGACGGCGGCCCGCCTCGACCTGCCGGTGACCATCGTCATCGTGCACAATGACGGCGGCGGTATCTTCCACTTCCTCCCCCAGGCCGGGTTCCCCGAAGTGTTCGAGCGCCATTTCGGGACACCCCACGGCGTGGACCTGGCCGCCGCCGCCCTGGCGCTGGGTGTGCCTGCCACCACCGTGGATAGGCAGGAGGAACTGGCGGCGGCAGTGGCGGCGGTGCCCGCCGGGCCCAGGATGCTGGTGATCAGGACCGACCGGCACACCAACGTCGGCTTCCACCGGGAGATCATCGACGCCGTGAAGACGGCACTCGAAGGGATCTAAGGCTCCGCCCGGGATTCGATGACCGGGTCTCCTGCCGGGCGAGACCCGCCCTGGAAACGTTCGTCCGGCTGCCGGATCGGGTCACCATCTGACCGGCACACCACTGGTTCGCATATGGACATGCTCTGATCCGTTTCCCTCCCTCACGGAGGGGTGCCGAGGAGTCCTGCGACGAGGCGGGGAGGGTGCTGCCTTTGCTTGGGATGTGATACGGAGTGGTGGGCCGGGTCGGTTCTGGTGTTGCAAAGGACGGCGAGTTCCATCGGTCGGTGCACGGTCCCGGTCATGATGACCGGTGCTGTTGA
>CBDUUY010000044.1:0-12227 GCA_965370535.1 uncultured bacterium | reverse complement strand
GAGCCGAGGACACCGCGAGTGGCGATGATCTGGTCGTCGAGATGAGTGACATGCAAGTTGTTCAGCGGGCTTCTAGTGCTCGGGCCGGAATCGGGTGTCCCCGGCCTGATGGCCGGACGGACTCAGCCGCCGAGAGCGATCTCGATGAGTGCCTCGATGTCCTGTGAGGTCAGCATGCCGAACATGTTGGTGATCAGGTCGCCGTCGGCGGAGATGACATAGGTGGCGGGCAGTCCGGGGGCCGGGTAGGCGTGGCCGACTTCGCCCGTCTCGTCGAAGCCTGTGGGGTAGGCGATTCCGAACTCTTCCACGAATGCCGCGGCGGCGAGTGGGTCGTCATCCACGGCGACCCCCAGGATCAGCACTTCCGGATGAGCTATCGACGCCTTGCTGAAATCGGGCATCTCTGCCCGGCACGGGGGGCACCACGATGCCCACAGGTTCAGGATCACGGGGCGTCCGTCATCCCGCAGGTGGGCGCTCAGCGCAAACCGGCTGCCGTCGAACAGGTCGAGCGAGAAGTCGGGAGCGGCATCCTCCCGGCTCGTCGATGAAGGCAGCGGCGGAATCGTCATCGTCTGCCCTCCACCTGCGTCAGCCGCCGCAGGGGAGTCGCTGCTTCCTCCGAAGAGGAGCACCCCTCCCACGACGACGCCGATTGCCAGCAGACTCAGGAGGCCAAAGCGCCAAGTCCTGCTGCCGAGGTCGAGTCGGTTGGGTGTGGGGTCTTCGGGTGGTTTGGGCACGGCGGCCACCATACCGGGACCCCGCGGGCAGACAATCTGCATCTCACAGACTCCTTACACGGGTCTTGCCGTTGTGAAAAAACTTTGGTCGACCTTTGAGGGGTGCCGACCAGTGTGGTCGGCGATGGGAGAACATAAATGTGTAAGCGACTCCGGGCCGTTGCCGTAGCGGTACTGGCCGGTGTGCTGATGGTGTCGAGTGTCGGCGCTGCCCTTGCGTTCGAGACGACGGATGTCGTCGAGGACGTGGCAACGCCCTATCTCGACACGGTGAAGGAAAGGGTGCTGGAACGTATCGAGAACCGGATCGAACGGTTCGAGGACGTTCTCCAGAACCTCGAAGGAAAGGAAGGGGTCTGGGCCGAGCAGCGGGCGGCACTCGCCGCCGAGGGCATCGCCATCCTCGAGCAACTCGCCGATGATGTCGCAGCGGCATCGAGTGTCGGGGAGATCATCGGGGCGGTCCGGGCTGCCAATCAGGAGTACCGGGAGCATCGCAGGGTGCGGCACCTGTACGCCCATGTGCAGAACGACATCGACAAGTTCACCCGCCGGGTGGACCTTCTGGAACGGGCGATCGATCGTGCCGAGGAGGCCGGGGCCGATGTGACCGAGGCGACTGCCGAAGCCGAGGCTGCGACGGCCGATCTCGAGAGCGTCCAGGTGATGCTCGACGCCATCGATCCTTCGGATACCGGCGAGGGGATCGTCGATGCGCTGAAGGAGGCCCATCGGACCGCTCACAGTGGGCAACGGCACATCCGGGCCGGGTGGAAGGCCCTCTTCGAGGCCCTGCCCCCCCATTAGGAGAAGCCCCGTCTACCACCAACTGCCGGCGGTGTCCCTCCCCTGCCTCACCGTGGGGGAGGGACACGTTGCGGGACTGCCCGTTGTCGGCAGCGGCAGGTTGTGTACGGTTGGTCGCCTCGGGTGATCAGGGACCGGCCGGGAGAAGCCATGATCCCCCTTGGTCTCAGCCGGTGGTCGGGACCCCGGTGCCCATCTTCTCCGGGATGCCGTCGGGCCCGATGGGGGGTGGCATCGTTCCGGTGGGGACGGTGAGCTCGAATCGAGTCACGGAACCGGCCCGGCGGTACCGGATGTCGCCGCCCATCAGACGGGCGAGATTGCGTGACACCGCTAGTCCGAGTCCGACCGAGAGTGGATGCTGGAACCCGCCTTCTGCGCGCCGGTAGGGCTCGAAGATCACCTGCTCGGATCCCGGATTGACCCCCGAACCGTTGTCGCACACGGCGATCACCAGGTGATCGTCCCGGTCGGCGACTTCGATCCAGGCGTGGTCGCCCCCGTGGCGGTCTGCGTTGCTGAGCAGGTTGCGAACGATCTGTCGGAACCTGAGAACGTCTCCCATACAAGTCTGGGCCATGTCGGATCCGGTGATCGTCACTTCGCCGACGCTCGTCTTGGTTCCGAATCGCTCGGCCAATCTCGCCAGTTCGGTGCCGACATCGAGTTCCTTGATGTTGAGCGTGAGCGTGCCTTTCGTGGCCCGGGCTGCAACCAGCAGGTCATCGACGATGTCGGCGAGTTCGGTGCTCTGTTCGGCGATGAGTCCCATCAGCTCGTCGGTCTCTTCGGGCGTGAATGTCTCCCGATGGGTCTGCAATTCATGGGCGAGGCCGACGACGGCGGTCAACGGTGTGCGGAGCTCGTGACTCACCGACGCGACGAGTTCGTCCTTGGATTTCAGGAGCTCTTCGAGCTGGTCCTTGAGGAGGCCCAGTTCGTCGAGCGAGTGCTCGAGTTGTCCGTTCTCGAGCGAGATGGACACCTGGGAAGCGACCGTTTCCAGCAGTCGAACTTCTTCGGCACCGAATGACGACACATCGCCGAGTCGGTTGGCAACCATCAGGAGCCCGACCGTCTCGGCTCCGACTACGAGCGGAATGACCACGGCGTCGATCAACAGCACGGATCCCTGGTCCGTCGGGTACTCGACCGTTTCGGTGAGCAGGCCCTCGGGTGACGATGAGACCACTCGATGCATGGTGGTGCTTGCCGCCTCATCGACCGGGCTCATGACCTGGTGGAGGTCGCCCGGCCCGCTCGATGTCCGGTAGGCGGGAGTGCCGTTGCCGGTCGGGAAGAGGAAGACCTCGGCGTACTCGCCGTCGATCATCTTTCGGGCCGTCGTCACCGTGACGGACAGGGCGGTCTCGATCCGGGGAGAGGCGTGTAGCGCTTTGGTGGCCTCGTACAGTGCTTCGAGGCGGGTGCCTTCCTCGCGTTCGCGGACATAGGCGCGATATGCGAAGAACAGCACCAGCGGGGGGGCAAGACCCATCAGGGCCGACTCGGGTCGCAGGATCAGCAGGGTGACGGCCACCAGTGCCAGCGATGTGTTCATCACGGTGCCGAGCGAACCGAGAACGAACACCGTCACGATCTCCTGCCTGGAGAGAGATCCTCCGGACAGGAGGATGGCGATGTTGATGAGGATGTCGGCAGTGGCCAGGGCCGCCAGGGATGCGGCGAGCGCAGCCAGCCAGGCAACCATCCCGAGTGAATCCGTCGTCATCTGGAAGATCGAGCGCGCCACGACGAAGGCGACGGAAGTCTGAATGGTGAACTGGGCCAGGTTGAAGAGGAGTTTGATCGGCTGCTGACGCCGGTGCAGCGACAGCACGAGGCCGTTGGCGACGAGTTGTGCGCTGATCGCCTCGAATGGCGTCACCAGGAACAGCGCAATGACCAGCGGGATCTCGCTCATCGAGAACGAGTGTGCGTCCTTGCGAAGCCGGAGGTGGAGCACCAATCGTTCGGCGATGAGGAAGCCTGCGACCAGCGCCCACCATGGCACGTGCGGACCATCCACCATCGGGCTCCAGTCGGCCATCGCCCAGATCGCGCCGGCGCCACCGATGGCGAGCAGGCCAACGAACGCCCGGATGCCCAACCCGCGCGGGCCATCTCGCCGAACCGGTTCCTTGGGGTTCATCGTCACCGGTTTTCGGCATGATTCCGGCCGTTCTGTACCGGTTTTGGGTGTGACTAGACCCCATGGGGCATGGCGGATGACGCTCAATCGTGGCTGTGGCTGGGGCCGATGTCGTTATTGATGTCATTCGGAATACGCAAGGAAGCCCGCATGTCGCGAAACACCCGCCGCAAGGACCTCTATCGCTATGTGGAGCCACCCCGATTCAGGCGCACGATTCCTCTGGCGGTCATCGGTGTGCTGATCGCCGGCCTGCTGGTTGTAGTGCCGGCCGTCGCCGAGCTGTCGGCAGAATCCGATCCCACCACGCCGGTCGTTCTCGAGACCGAATCGGCTGCTTATACGATCGAGCATGACGGGTTGGCGGGATGGGACGACGCTTCGGCCCTCAGCGACTCCAGATACATCGAATACAACTCCCTCACCGACTACAGCCCCGTCGTCGACTACGACCTGGGTCGATACGCCGGGTCGATGTTCTGGATCACCAACAAGGTGACCGGTGCGTCCGACTTCTGGATGGCCGGCTACACGGGTGCCGGGATCGACGTGGCACTCATCGACACCGGGGTGGTTCCCGTCGACGGTCTGCGGTACCCGGGCAAGGTGATCAACGGCGCCGACCTGTCGTTCGAGTCACAGGCGGACAACCTCCGTTACCTCGACACCTACGGCCACGGGTCTCATCTCGCCGGCATCATCGCCGGTCGCGACGACGCGGCTTCGGCGATCGTAGAAGGTGACTCCAGCGTATTCCTGGGCATGGCGCCCGGTGCCCGCATCGTGAGCGTGAAGGTGGCCGACTCGATGGGGGCCGCAGACGTCTCCCAGGTCATCGCTGCGATCGACTGGGTCGTCGAGCACCGCACCGACAACGGCATGAACATCCGCGTGCTGACGCTCGCGTACGGCACCGACGGTGTCCAGTCCTACCCGGTGGATCCGCTCGCTCTGGCCGTCGAACGTGCGTGGCACGCCGGAATCGTGGTGGTGGTTGCCGCCGGCAACGACGGCAACGATGCGGCGCTGCGCGATCCGGCCTTCGACCCGTTCGTGATCGCCGTCGGTGCCGGCGTGAACGACGGTGCTCGGGGCATCACCGAAGTCGCCCCGTTCTCGAGTTGCGGCACCGGTGAGCGTTTCGTCGACGTTGTCGCCCCCGGGCGGTCCGTCGTATCGTTGCGCAACCCCGGTTCGTTTGCGGATGAGTTCTACCCAGAGGCAAGGGTCGCGGATAGGTTCTTCCTCGGTTCCGGCACGAGCCAGGCGGCGGCAGTGTTCTCGGGGGCCGTTGCACTGTTGCTGGATCAGCGACCAGAACTCACACCCGACCAGGTGAAGCAGTTGCTCACTCACAACACCGCCACCTGGATCGACGGTGCGAGTGCGATGTGCCAGGGTGCCGGCTCCCTCGACTTGTCGGCTGCACTCGATGCACGGACTCCCACCGCGCCGAGTTCCGCTCAGACCTACCAATTCTCGGATGGATCGGGATCGCTCGAAGCGGCGCGGGGCACCAACCACGTCTACGACGAGGGTGTTGCGCTCAAAGGTGAGATCGACATCATGAGCAGCCCGTTGAATGGCTACACCTGCTCCACCATCGTCGTCATCCTCTACAAGGTCAAGACCCGGGTCTTCACCTGTGACTCGCTGTGGGACGACGGGACCTTCAACGGGGCTTCGTGGTCGGGGGCTTCGTGGTCCGGGGCTTCTTGGAGCGGGGCTTCGTGGTCCGGGGCTTTGTGGTCCGGGGCTTCTTGGAGCGGTGCATCCTGGAGTTCCAAGTCTTGGTCGAGTGCTTCGTGGTCCGGTGCTTCGTGGTCCGGGGCTTCGTGGTCGAGTGCGTCCTGGTCGGGGGCTTCGTGGTCCGGCGACACCTGGGCCGGGCTCAGCTGGAACTAGCACTGCCTCCCGGACATGAGTCGGACGGTGAGCCCCGGGTCTGTCTCCCCGGGGCTTGCCCGCGTCGGTGCTGATTCCCCGGCCCCATGAGGTGACGGCAGCGTCGGGTCAGCAGGCGGCGTGGGGTTCCGGTGACTGCTGCCCGTCGCGGAATGCGGAGATGAACTGATCGAGTCGATCGTCATCGGCCGAGTCCAGGCGCAGTTGCCGTCCCCAGGCGCTTGCGACCACCGGGGAGTCGAGGCCGGGATATGGGCTCACCATGACCTCCCGTTCCCCTCCCTTCCCGACGAGTGTCTCGATCTCGGAAGGGGGGAGATCCGGCGAGTAGGTGATCCACACGGCACCGTGTTCGAGGCTGTGCACCGCCGGTTCATTGACAACGGGTTCGTCGTACGTCCGGCATGAGATGTCGTCGGCGCCGTGAGGGCCACCCACCGGTGGGTCCTGTGGATAGGAAACGGGGCCTGTCACGTGTGCAGGCGCGGCCACTGCAAAGACCTCAGTGCCCTCCGGGGCCTCGGCCGGTGCCGGCGGATCGCCCCCGGCATCCACAACGATGAAGGCGACGAGTGCCACGAGTGCCACCGCAGCCCCAATCCGGATCGTGTATCTCCCTGTGTCAGATCCTGGGCTCTGGGGGAGGGTCCGTTCTGGCCTCCGGGTCTGCCGGTCCCGCTTCCGCTTGATGCTTCGGCTGTTTCCCATGTGCGATATCCCACCTCGTGTTCAGTCGGTGTGTCTTTGCCCTTGATCAGTCATGGGCGTTCAGTTCTTCCAGGTAGGCCACGATCGCTGCAATCTCGTCGGCGGAGAGAACCCCACCCCAGGCAGGCATCCCGTTCCGACCGTTGGCGATCACCTCGATCAACTCCTCGGTGTCGTGGTCGTCTCCGTGGCCGCCCTTCAGGGCGGGGCCGAAACCCCCTTCGAGGTCGGCGCCGTGGCAGGCCGAGCAGTTCTGAGAGATGAGGATCTCGGCATCGATCGGCGGTGTCACCGGGACCGTTGATGCCGTCGTCGACGATGCCGGTGCCGCGGTGCTTCCGGTCGTTGCCGGTCCTGTCTCCGTTGATGTGGTCGTTCCTCCGCATGCAGCCACGATCAGCGCAAGAGATGCCAGCAGTCCTGCGGTTCGGATGTTCGGGAGCCGCCGCTTCCGCAAACCGTTCGTCAACGTCTCAGATTTCGTCATGTCTCGTGTTCCTCCTCTTTGGCCGGCGATGCGGGTCATCTCCGAAGATCCGCCCTACGTTCCAGGTACTCGTCGCGGTCGATCTCGCCGCGGACGAACCGTTCGTCGAGAAGGTCGAGGGCCCGATGAGCCGTCGAGCCCACCCGAGGTCGGGCCGATGTCCAGATCACCCCGGCGACCAGAACCACCAGCAGGGCCATCAAAACCCAACCCAGGGCCATGCCACCGGCCCAGCCATCCATGTGATGGCCCCAATCGGTGTCTGCCAACAGATTCGCCAAACGTGTGCTTCCCAGTGACAACACCATGTCCTCCATTGGTAATCCGCTGGTGTTGTACACCTTCCATCCGGCTGGAATGTCAAGCCCCCGGGGACCGAATGTCACCGGGTGTGCCGGGCGGGTGCCGACGTCGGGCATCGGGATGAACAGTTCACCGGCACGATGACTGCATGATGCAGGGCAGGGGCGCCCGCCGTGTTCCCAGGTTGGATTCGTCGCCGTTCGGTGTGAGTTCCTTGGTGAATTCCGGCTCGGCTGAGGTGTCGATTGGCCGATTGGTTCGATCTCGTCCGGTCATTGGGGGCCGATTCGCCGGATGTGATGCGAAGTTGTGTGCCCAGGCGGACTATCCTGGTGCCTGCGCACGCGAACATGCGTGCGGCGCCGGTCTTCGCTTCTTCTGTTCCGTCGAGTGAGGTCGCCGCAGGACCCACGGTCGTCAGCCGGTCTCGATCGGCAGTCGGCCCGGGGCTAACCCTGTGGGGCGTTCCGTTCCGACGGTTCAATGCTTCAGAAGGAGCACACTTATGTCCACGAACATCTACGTGGGGAACCTCGCGTTCTCCACCGACTCCGCAGCCTTGCGGACGATCTTTACCGAATTCGGCGAGGTCACCAGTGCCCAGGTCATCGAAGACCGCGACACCGGCCGTTCCCGCGGCTTCGGCTTTGTCGAGATGGCGTCCTCCGAGGATGCTCAGAAGGCGATCTCGGAGGTCAACGGCAAGAATGTCGATGGTCGCCAGCTCAACGTCAACGAGGCTCGCGAGCGTTCCCGCTAGAGCCACTCACTCGATAGTGAGGGGGCCGGAGACGATGTCTCCGGCCCCCTTCTCTTTTGCCTGCTCCGCTGAGTTCTGAACGGGGACGGACAGATATGCCAAAGATGCTGCAGAGAACGGCTGAGTTGCTGGCGGTCGCCGTGACCCTGGTCGCCGGATATCTCTACCTGGAGGAACTCGGCCGTCTCTGGCTGTTCTGGGCGCTGGCCGTAATGGTGATCCTGGTGATGGCGGGCTGGTACGGACGCCGGAAGCTGCGGCGCCTGATGCGGAAGCTGCGGTCCCGTCTGGGTTAGATCGTCGGCCCAGTACCGGGCTTCAATCCAGGTGGCGCTTCAGGCAGGGTTGGCATCGGTCGATGGCATCACATGAAGGCGAGAAACTTCTTTGTCGGGTTCATGCTGTGCGGCATCCTCACCGGGTGCTCCGGATCGTCGACGCCCGACCCGGCAGCGCCCTCCGTCGAGGAGCCGAAGACCCTGCCCGTTCAGATCCTCACCGATGCCCGGGACGTTGCCGACCAGATCGAACAACGCCAGGCCGACATGGAGTCGATGCTTCCGTAGCTCTGGGAACGATCGGCTCCCGGTCATGGGTGCCTCACGTCGCTGCTGCTGTCCCGGTGTTGCCTGCCCCGCCTCTCGTCTGAGCTCCGGCTACCGCCGCCCGCGGCGCTCGATCGCCTGATCATCGGGGGACTCACCCCCGACGACCAGATCCGTTGCGTCGGGTAGCGTCGTGTGCTCGTCCTCACTCGGCAGTCCGACGTCTCGAACCTCCACGATCTCGTGGCTCCTGGATTGGCCGGGGCCGTGATCGGACGAAAAGACGACCCCGCCGACGATCAGCGCCGCCACCGAAACCACCACAGCGGCCCAGGCATACCCTCGCTTGCGGCGGGGGTGGGCCTGATCGGCCGCCGCCGCCGGATCGACGCGCTTCCTCAGATCCGCTCCGGCGACCACCTTGACGGCCCTGGTGACCCCTTTGCGGTTCAACACGACATGGATGACGGTGAACACCACCATCCCGATGCTCGACCAGAGGTGCAGGCTCATCCACACCGACCTCGTGAGACCGAGCACCGCCGTGCCGCTGGATCCCGGTCCGCTCCCGGCGAAGTAGTAGGGCAGGAGCCCGGAGAGTGCCGCCAGCACCCATCCGAGCACCATCGCCGTCGAGACGATTGCACGAAGACGCAGTCGTCGGCGCGGCCATCGTTTGGAGTTCATGGAGGATCCTTCTCGGTTCTGACGCTTGTCCGGTGTTGATCCTCACATCGTCAGATGGAGGATCCGTGAACGCTGCGAGAAGATCGGGTGATCATGCCGGTGCATCCCCGCCGGGAGAGAAGCGAGCTGTGTCGTCTGTGAGGTTCCCCCGGTGTTGTGGGTCTGCCGTGTTGGGCCATTCCACGTCGTGACGGCCTGTTCCGCTTGGTTCGGCGGAAGTCCGGCAGCAAACGCTCCTCCGAGGCCTCCGAGCAGGCGACTGCGTATGGGCATCCGACGGAGGGTGTTGAGTTCCGTTCCTGGGCCTCCTCATGAGGGCTCATCGCGGGCTACGCCCGGGTCAACCGTTGCTGAGGTCGGTGATGGCCAGTGCCGCCGCAAGAAGACCGCCCGCTCCCATGCCTCGGGCGCAAACCTGCTTCATCTTGACATGACCCCGTCCCCTCGAGGAATGGCGCCTCCAGTGAACGCGGACGGATTCAGTCCCAGCTTCTGAGAGCGCCCTGACAGATTCTGATTCCGCTCAGCTGTCCGGTGCACGTTGGTGGCAGGAGTGGGGACACCACACCCTGGGGTGCCGCTACCTCACTCGACGGCCATTCTTCGCAGCACCATGTGGAGGATCCCGCCGTGGCGCAGGTATTCGACCTCCACAGGGGTGTCGACCCTGGCCGTGGCCATGAACTCGACCATGTCACCGTCGCTGCTGGTGGCCCTCACACAGACCTCCTGGCGAGGCCGTAGGCCGTCGTTCACGTCGATCTCGAAGGTCTCCGTGCCGTCGAGGCCCAACGTGTCGGCGTTGTGGCCGGACGGGAAGGTGAGGGGCAGCACGCCCATCATCACCAGATTGGATCGGTGGATGCGCTCGTAGGAGGCGGCTATCACCGCCCGCACACCCAGCAGGAAGGTGCCTTTGGCCGCCCAATCCCGCGATGACCCCATCCCGTAGTCCTTGCCGGCCAGCACCACCAAGGGGGTTCCCCGGGCCTGATACGACATGGCGGCGTCGTATACCGGTTTGACGGTGCCGTCCGTGAAATCGGTGGTCAGGCCGCCCTCGGTGCCCGGGGCCAACTGGTTGCGGATGCGGATGTTGGCGAATGTGCCCCTGGTCATCACCCGGTCGTTGCCGCGGCGTGATCCGTACGAGTTGAACATCGCCTTTTCGACACCCCGGCCGATCAGGTACCGGCCTGCCGGGGAGTCGGCTGCGATCGCTCCGGCAGGGCTGATGTGGTCGGTGGTCACCGAATCACCCAGTTTCAACAACACTCTGGCGTTCAGGATCGGCTCGATCGGCCCGATCCCGGCGGCGAGGTCCGTGAAGAACGGCGGTTCCTGGATATAGGTGCTGTCGTCGCTCCAGTCGTAGAGGGAGCCCCCGGTGACTCTCACGGCCTTCCACTCGTCCGAACCCTCGAACACCGAGGCGTACTGTTCCTCGAACTGCTCCCTGGACACCGAGTGCCCCACGATCTCATCGATCTCGTGCTGGGTGGGCCAGATGTCCCGCAGGAAGACCTCGCTGCCGGTCCCATCGGTACCGATCGGCTGGGTCGCCAGGTCGATGTCCACGGTGCCTGCGATGGCGTACGCCACCACCAGGGGAGGTGAGGCCAGGTAGTTGGCCTGCACATCGGGGGAGATGCGGCCCTCGAAGTTGCGGTTGCCGGACAGCACCGATGTCGCAACGAGGTCGTGTTCGTGGATGGCGGCGCTGATCGGATCAGGCACCGGGCCGGAGTTCCCGATACAGGTGGTGCATCCGTACCCGACCAGGTAGAAGCCCAGTGCCTCCAGGTCCTCCGTTAGCCCGGCCTCGTCGAGGTATCTGGTGACCACCTTGGATCCGGGTGCGAACGAAGTCTTGACCCATGGCTTGCGGGCGAGGCCCAGGGCCCTTGCTTTGCGGGCAACCAACCCGGCGCCGACCATCACATCCGGGTTGGAGGTATTGGTGCATGAGGTGATCGCGGCGATCACCACATCGCCGTGGGTCAGGTCGAATCGATCTCCGTCGAACTCGACCCCCTCGGCCTTCGCCGAGAGATCAGCCCCAAAGGTCTCGTCCAGTTGCCGGTGCCACTCACCCTGCATGGCGTCGAGGTCGATGCGGTCCTGGGGCCGTTTGGGGCCCGACAGGGCCGGCACCACGGTGCCCATGTCCAGACAGAGTGTGTCGGAGTAGACGATGTCGTGGCTGTCGTCACGCCACATGCCCTGCATGCGGGTGTATTGCTCGACCGTCTCGATCAGCGCCTCGTCCCGACCCGTCAACCGCAGGTATCGGGTGGTCTGCTCGTCCACGGGGAAGAAGCCGACGGTGGCGCCGTACTCGGGTGCCATGTTTGCGATCGTCGCCCGGTTGGCGAGTGGCATGTCCGCCAGACCGGGACCGTAGAACTCCACAAACTTGCCGACCACTCCGCGGGAGCGCAGCATCTCGGTCACCCTCAGAACCAGGTCGGTGGCGGTGGCTCCTTCCGCCAACCGGCCGGCCAGGCGGAATCCGATCACTTCAGGGACCAGCATGTAGATCGGCTGTCCGACCAGGGCGGCCTCCGCTTCGATGCCACCGACCCCCCAGCCGATCACCCCGAGGCCGTTGATCATCGTGGTGTGGGAGTCGGTGCCGACCAGGCTGTCGGGGTATAGGCGGCTGCCGTCGTCCCAGACCACCTTGGCCAGGTACTCCAGGTTCACCTGATGCACGATGCCGGTCCCAGGCGGCACCACGCTGAAGTTGTCGAAGGCCTCCCTGCCCCACTTCAGGAACTCGTAACGCTCCAGGTTGCGCTCGAATTCGTGCTCGCTGTTGATCATCAGGGCCATCGCCGAGTTGAAGGCGTCCACCTGCACCGAGTGATCGATGACCAGGTCGGCGGGCACGAGAGGGTTGACCTTCTGGGCGGCCGCCTCGTCGCCGGTCATGCGGACGATCGCAGAGCGCATGGCTGCCAGGTCCACGATGGCCGGCACGCCGGTGAAGTCCTGCAGCACCACCCGTCCCGGTTTGAAGGCGATCTCGGTGGCACCCACCCTGGATGCGTCGTAGGAGGCCAGGTTCTCGACGTCCTCGTCGTCTATGACGATGCCGTCGTGGTGGCGCAGCACGGCCTCCAGC
>CBDUUY010000043.1:0-12437 GCA_965370535.1 uncultured bacterium | reverse complement strand
GAGGGGTCGATGGGGCCGTATGGGTCGGCGTCTCTGAGGTCGATCACCTCGGCGGATTCGACAGATTCGACAGATTCGACAGCCTGGTCGATGGGGAGCCTCGGGTCGCCGCGGGTCTCGTAGACGTCGCGGAGGGCGGCGGCGACCCCGGGGTCGAACTGGCTGCCGGCGCAGCGTTCGATCTCCTCGACCGCAGCGAGCACCGGGACCGCCTGCTGATAGGGGCGGCCGCTGGTCATGGCGTCGAAGGCATCGGCGACCTGGATGACCCTGGCCACCAGTGGCACGGTGCGGCCGTCGACGCCGGAGGGGTAGCCACCGCCGTCTGGGCGTTCGTGGTGGTACAGCACCGCGGCGGCGATGTCGCGGTGCACAATACCGGCGACCAGTCGGTGGCCCTCCTCTGGGTGGGTGCGGATCTCTCGCCATTCGGCGCGGCTGAGCCCCGCCGGCTTCCAGAGGGTGGATTCGGTGACTGCGAGTTTGCCGATGTCGTGCAACTGGCCGGCGGTGTAGAGGCGGTCGAGGACCTCCACGCCGCACTCCAGTGCACCGCCGATCGACACCGCGATCCCGGCTGTGCGGCGGCCGTGGTCGGCGAGTGGCCCATCGCGGAGTCGCTGCACCTCGATGAGTTTGGCCACCACGACTTCTTCAGTCGTGATGTGGGCAGAAGGCAGGGTCACGACGGTCCCATCCCCTCGAATAGGACGACGCAGCCCCACACGCCCGAACGGGTCTCGGGGAAGGCGGTGCGCATACCGGGCGTCAGGGTACGGCCGCGGTGCGGGCGGACTGTGTCTTTCCAGATGACCGAAGGCGCTATCAGACGGCGGCCGGGATGGTCCACCGGCGGTGTGTGCCATAGATCGGGTCCACCGACCCGGACCGCAGATCGCTCTGGGCGTCGGGTATCTCTCCCATGCGCAGGAGACCTCGCTGCGGTGGTCGCGCCCTTTGCGCGGTGATCGGCGGCCCGCTGTGCCACAATCGGTGTTCGATGCAAAAGACCTGCTACGACGAGTGGCTCCGCAATGACCTGACGGCGGTCGCCGCTGCTCTGGGCACTTTCCAACTGGACCTCACCGGGCAGGAGGTGGACGCCGAGAGGGCCTCGTTGCGGGAGACCATCATCCATCACCTGCTGCCTCGTACGGGCGACCCGGAGTCGCCGCTGGTGGTGGCCGTGGTGGGTCCCGCCGGCAGCGGCAAGTCATCGCTGATCAACGCAATGGCCGAGGCAAAACTGGCGCCCACCGGCGCCATCCGCCCCGGTACCCGCTATCCGGTGTTCTGGGCCAACTCGCCCCTGCCGATGCCGCTCGATGTGCTGCGGGCGTCGCTGGGTGGCGTCGCCGTCGAAGGTGAACGCCGGGCACCCGAGGGCATGGTGGTCATCGACGCCCCGCCTCCCGATGTGGACGGCCCCGATGGGACCCGGCCGGCCGATGTGATCCTCGAATCCGCCGATGTCTGCGTGTTCGTGGCCAGCGGTCTCCGGTATGCGGATGTCTCGGGATGGGATCTGCTCGAGGTGGCAGCCAGGCGGGGGATACCCACCGTGTTCGTCCTCAACAAACTCCCCTCAGATCCATTGGTTCAGAAGATGTTGAGGGAAGACCTGGCGCGCCGACTGGCAGGGCGCGGGATGCTTCCCCGGCCCGATGCAGAATTGGTCCTGGGTATCCCCGCAACTCAAATGGTCAGCGCCATCGGGGGTCCCGCTCCTGGGGCGGTCGCCATGCTCCGCAAGGAATTGGATGCGATTGCCGACCCTCAGGCGCGGGTGATGGTGTCCAGGGACGTCATCGCGAGCGGTCTCGCCGATGTCGCCTCGCGTCTCACCGTCGTCAGGGCGGCCACCGTCGAGGAACGCCGGCTGCGCCTGGGGTTGGCCGCCATGGCCGCCGACGCCTATCGACTCGAAGCCGACACACTTCGCACGGGGGCCGAGGCCGGGGATCTCACCGATATCCACGGTGACACCGACCGCCTGGTCGCCGACCTCACGATCATGGCGACCCTCCGGGCGGGACACGCTGCGAGGGCGGCATCCGACGCCTGGGACCTGCATCCCGCCGGGATGGCGCTCGTCGGCCGGCACCCCGGGTTGTGGACCCACGGCGCGCACACCGTCAATACTGCCCGGGTCGCCGCCGAGGGGTGGATTGCCTCTCTTCCCGACCTCGTGCTGGCTTGGATGGAGAAGCCGCGGATGCGGCGTCGCAAGCTCACACGACTCGCCGGCCTGGTGCGCAGGGCGGCCGTAGACAGGGAGTGGGTGCCTGATGCGAAGTCGCTGCGGCAGTTGAGCCGCCTCGATGGTGCGGTGATTGCCGCCCGTGAGGATCTCGGGTTCCGGCTCGAGACGGTGCTCGATGCCGATGCGGTGCGGTTCACGGATGTTCTGGGCCCCGACATCCCCGGAGAGGTGATCGAGCGGCTCGGGCCGGCCGAAGGAGATAGCCGTGAGTGACATCATTCAGGTGGTCGAAGGCCTCGACCTGGTGGTCGAGATGGCCGACGGGGTGGTTCACCCCGACGACGTGGACCAGGCGCGTGTCGCCGCCGCCAGGGCGAGGGACCGGCGCGGCTACCTGGGAGGCACCCTGGTGATGGCAATCGTCGGGGGCACCGGCAGCGGTAAGTCGAGCCTTATCAACGCATTGGCGGGGGACCAGGTTGCTTCGGTCAGCCCGGTGCGCCCCCACACCGCGCGGCCGCTTGCCTGGGTGCCCGAAGACGCCGAGCCGGGCCTGTCCGATCTGCTGGACCGCCTCGGGATAGATGAGCGGGTCACCCACGACAGGTTCCCCGGCCTCGCTCTGCTGGATGCCACCGATGTGGACAGCGTCGAGTTGGGTCACCGGGAACAGGTCGAGGCTCTGCTGCCACGCATCGATGGGGTCATATGGGTGCTCGACCCCGACAAGTACGCAGATCCCCTGCTGCACGAGCAGTTCATCCGCCCGCTGGCCGACTCGGCCGACCAGTTCCTGTTCGTCCTGAACCAGGTCGATCGATTGGCCACATCCGACCGGGTGGAGGTCGCCGAGGACCTGGCCCGCCGCCTCGTGGACGACGGCATCCCCGACCCGATCGTGTTCTACACGGCCGCCGATCCCGATGACGGGCCGGTGCGGGGTGTGGACGACCTGGCGGCCTACCTGGGGTGGCGGCTCGACGCCAAGCGGGTGCAGTTGAGCGCGGTGCTGGCCGAAGCCCGCCGCGCCGCTCGCAGCCTGGCGGCCTCGGCGGGGCTGATAGGTGGGAGTTCGCTGGCGTTCGAGCAGCGGTGGAGAGATATCCTCGACGCGGTCACCACGACGTTGTCGCTGGGAGACCCCGGCCGGGGCACTTTCGAGGAGGCGCTGTGCTCCCTGGAGGACCTGGTAGGGCACCTGGCCGCCGAGGTGGGTGGACCGTTCGCCGTCAAAATGCGATCGCTGTTCACTCCTCCCCGCATCGAACAGGTGCTGCAGGAAGCCGTGGCGGCGATGGAGCAGGAGGTCCCTCGCAGCGAGGACGGCGCGGTCCAACCCGGGCGGCGCGGCGATGCTGCCGGGGTGGTCGCCGACCGGTTGCAGGAGAGCCTGGGCGGGCCGTTGCGCAGGATCCTCTGGGATCGGGCCGCCCTGTCGGCGTCGGTGGCGGGCCTGGCGGTGGATGCGGCTCAGGCGGAGGCCAGGCTGCGGGCGTAGGGTGGTCGCCATGATGGAGTGGCGGGATTGGCCCAGTTGGAGACGCCTCAATGCGATCGCCCGGCTCCCCGTCGGTGGCGCCGCCGCGGCCGGCGGGCTGGCGGCCGGCAGCATGGCTGAGTTCATCGAGACTCTCTCCGAGTATGCCCCGAGCGCCTACCCGACGGCGATCTGCAATGTCGCCGAAGACCTCGTCCAGCGGCAGCCGGCCATTGCCCCCATCGTCGGCATGGTCAACACGATCTTTCTTCACCTCGAAGACGGGCCGGCATCCCTTGCCGATCTTCTGCGCGACATGGAGCGGCGCATTGCGATGTCACCCGCCCTGCTCGGCGAGGTGGGGGCGGGCCTGATCGAACCCGGAGCGGGGGTGCTGACGTTTGGCGGGTCCGGGTCGGTGAAGGCCGTGCTGACCGCGGCGGGCCGGACCAGATCGTTCTTCGTGTCGTGCGCCACGACCCTGCCCGACGGTGAGGGGGTCGAGATGGCAGCAGACCTGGCCGCAACCGGCATATCGGTCGAGTTGATTCCCGACGACGAGATCGCCGAGGTGATGCTGGGCTGCGATCTGGTGATGATGGGCACCAGTGCGATTGGGCCGCACGCGGCTATGACCATCTTCGGGTCGGCTCTCGTCACCAAGGAGGCCCGCAGCTCCGGGGTGCCGTTGTACCTGGTGGCGTCGGTGGAGAAAGTGCTGCCGGGGCCGCTGTTCGATCGTGCAGTGGGGGCCGGGTCGATGGAGAATCGCTACGAGCCCATCTCATTGTCCGACGTGACGGCGGTGGTCACCGAATTCGGGGTACTCAATCCCGAGGCCGCCGGGGGACTGGCGGTCGACATCGAGGTGGCCTCCGCCCTCACCGAAGGCTGAATCGTCGCTTCCCGACGGGTGGGCCGGTGTCCACGATCGGCAGCCCATCGACGGCCGGGATCATCTCGATGTGAGATGCCCTGCCCAGCAACTCGCCGTCCGCCTCGACCCAGGCGGTTGGGTCGGCGTCCACCGAGAGCACATCGAACTCCGTCCAGACCTCGACGCCGGGCAATCGGGATGGGTCGACCCCCCTGGCGATCCTGGCCAACAGGCGCAGGGTGTGCACGGTGCCCATGTTGTGGATGACGGCGGCGGCCGGTCCGGGATTGGCGCCGTTGAGGCGCAGCGGCACCGGTCCGAAGAAGGAGTAGGTGTCGTGGAGTTGTACCAGCACCGCCACGGCATCTGCACGGCGGGAGCCTGCGGTCACCCGCAGGTGGGGCAGGCGGGTGCGATAGTCCCCGAAGAGCACTCTGGCGGCGCTCCACGCGTAATACAGGGCGCCGAAGCCCACCTTGGAGAGAGGGGTCCGCTCCGCCCGTTCGACGACTGCGGCGTCGAATCCCACTCCTGCGGCGAAGGTGGCCAGGTGTGCCTGGACTCCGAGGGGGCTGTCGGTGGTGACCTCGGCGGCCGGGATACGGCGGATCGCCGACGACCGTGAGATCGCCTCGGCGGCGTCACGGGGGTCGGCCGGGTACCCGACGATTCTGCCCAGGACATTGGTGGTGCCTGCCGGGATGATCGCCAGGGCGGTGTCGCCTCCGAGCAGGCCGTTGGCCACCTGGTGGACCACGCCGTCGCCTCCCATGGCAGCGACCACGTCGTACCCGTCGGCGGCGGCGTCGGCGGCGACGCTGCGGGCTTCGTGGGCGCCGTTGGGCCACACCGAGGTCACGTCGAATGGGCCGGTGAGGAGATCGACGACCTCACGGTGCAGGGACGAGGTGAACGCAGAGGCCGCCGGATTGGCGACCAGGACCAGGCGGCGCATGGCACGAGGCTAGTGCTTGCCCCGGAGTGTGGGAAGGGCCCGAACCTGTCGTACCCGGCCGGTACCTTGTGGCTCATGGAGAACAGCAACAGGCAACTCACCGCCATCGAAGCCCTCTTTGCGGGCGCCGGGCTCCCGGCCGTCGAGGTGGAGGCCTGCCCGGTGGCGGACTGCTGTGTGTGCCGGGCGGCACTGCGGAAGGCTGCCTGAGCCCGCCTTCGATCGATCGGATCGGGTGGTATCGGTGACGATGCCCGGCCGGTGGCTGATACATTCTCCCGGTGCAGCAGCAGGACTGGCGGCCCACCCGCCTCAGCACCGCATCTTGGGCGACCTACGACCTGGCGAACACGGTATTCGCTCTTGGGGTCGGGTCGCTGTTCTTCCCCGAATGGCTGACCGACAACCGGGCAGGCCTGCCGTCGTGGGTGACTCGCAACGACACGGCCGATCTGGCGTTGGCCTTGGCACTCGACGCCGCCATGATCTTGGTGATCTTGCTCGGGCCCTGGATAGGGGCGCGCAGCGACCACAGGGGCAGTCGGCGGCGTTACCTCGTCCCCATGACGTTGCTCTGCATCGTGCCGACATGCTTCCTGGCGACGGCCTCGGTGTCTGTGTCGTTGTTGCTGTTCTCTATCGCCCTGGTCGGGTTCAATCTGGGCGGGATCGTCTATGACGCCATGCTCCCCGACGTGTCGACCCCGGAGACGGTCGGCCGGGTGTCGGGCATCGGCATCGGGGTGGGCTACTTCGGTTCGGTCATGGCCGTCGTCGCCGGGGCTCTTCTGCTGGACGACTACGGCTATGCAGTCGTGTTCCAGACGATCGCCGTCCTGTTCCTGCTGTTCGCCATGCCCGGGTTCCTATTCATCAAGGAGCGGCCCCGGCCGATTCGATCCGGCCCGCCTCCCGCCCTGCTCAGCAGCGGACGGCGGCTTGTCGATGCATGGCAGAAGGCGCGCACCTACCCCGGGGTCGCCCGTTTCCTGGTGGGTCGCTTCTTCTACACCGATGCCGTCAACACGTTGATCGGTGGGTTCCTGACCATCTACGTCAAGGAGGAACTCGGTTTTACGAGCGACCAGGTGCAGGCGCTGTTGGGGGTCGCCATCGTCGGGGCGATCATCGGCGGGTTCGGCGGGGGAATCCTCGTGGATCGGATCGGCCCGCGGCGCCTGCTGCACGGGGTGCTCTACGTCTGGCTGGTGGCCTTTGCAATGGGGATCGCTGCAGGGATAACGGATCTTGGGGTCCTCGGTTGGCCGCTCGGCATGCTGGGAGGGGTGGCCCTCGGCGCCCTGTGGGCCTCCGACCGGGTCTACATGGCCCGGATCTCGCCGCCCCGCCATCTGGGGGAGTTCTACGGCCTCTACGCCACCATGGGCCGCTTCGCCACGATCCTTGGGCCTTTGCTGTTCGGTGTGATCGTCACCGTCATGGGACTGCCTCGTGAGATCGCCATGGGGTCGCTGATGGTGTTCATCGTGATCAGCCGCCTCATCCTGCAGGGGGTGGACGACACGCCCAGGGATTGGGCCGACGCCGACCTGGCCGTCTGAGGTCTACCGTGGCCCGATGCCGCTGCGCCGCACCGCCACCCGACTGACCGACGGAGCGCCTCCCGAGGCGCTCTTCGTGCTGTCGGGCGTCTCGATGTACTGCGGGGCGGCGGTGGCCGTCCACACGTTCGACGACCTCGGTGCGGTGGGGGTCGCCTGGTGGCGGGTATTCGCGGCAGGGTTGATGCTGCTGGTGCTGCGGCGGTCGTGGCGGGTGGGGTGGACCCGCCGCCAGGTGGCACTGGCCGGCCTGTTCGGTATCGCCCTGGCCGGTATGAACACCTCCTTCTACCTGGCGATCGATCGCCTCCCTTTGGGGACGACGGTGGCCATCGAGTTCCTGGGTCCCGTGGTGGTTGCAGCCGTCGGGTCGCGATCACGGCGGGCGCTGGTGGCTCTGGCTCTCACGGTGGCCGGGGTCGGAGTGCTCGCCGATGTGCAGTTGGAGGCGAGTGCCACCGGGGTGATGTTTGCCCTGTTGGCCGCCGCCCTTTGGGCCGGATACATCGTGCTCGGTGCCAGGGTTGCCGGCGAGGCTCGTGCTGTGGACGGGTTGGCAATCGGCATGCTGATCGGTGCGGCAGTGATCGCTCCGATCGGGTTGCCGTCTGCCATGGGCGTCGTCGGGGCGTGGTGGCTGCTCGTCCCCGTTCTGGCCACCGCCCTGCTCTCGAACGTGATCCCGTACGGCATCGACCAGGTGATTCTGCGCCGCATTCCCCGTGCCCGGTTCGCCTTCCTGCTGGCTCTGCTGCCGGTGACGGCGACGGTGATCGGCCTGCTGGCGCTGCAGCAATCGCCGTCGATCGCCGAAGCGGTCGGCATTGCCCTGGTCGTAGTGGGCATTGGAGTATCGGAGCGATCGGGCCGGCCCGGCCCCGATGCGATCGAGACCGTCGGATCCTGACTCACGACCTCTCCGGTATCGCCATAATCAGGGGCGCACCAGAGAGGAGCCGGGAACCCATGTTCGAGTCGTACCGCCCCGAGTCGTACAGCGATTTCACGATGCCCACACCGAGGAAGGCCTACGAAGAGGCCTTGTCCGTCGTCGAGAAGGGTCTCGGCGCCCACCGCCCCCTGATCATCGGCGGCGAGCGCGTCGACACCGGAACCCGTATCGAGAGCATCAATCCCTGCCGGCCCGACCAGGAGATCGGGTCGGTGGCCGCAGCCGGGGCCGCTGAAGCAGAGCAGGCAATCGCCGCGGCCTGGGCCGCCTTCCCCGCGTGGGCCGCCCTCAGCGGTGAGGAGAGAGCCCGGTACGGCGTCAAACTGGCCGCCCTGATGCGCCGCGACCGTTACCTGCTGTCGGCCATGCAGACCTACGAGGCGGGCAAGAACTGGCCCGAGGCCGAGGCCGATGTGTGCGAGGCACTCGACTTCTGCGACTACTACGCCAGGGTGGCGATCCACCTCGACGGCGGTGTGCCGGTTGTGCCCTACCCGGGGGAGGAAAACGAGTCCCATCTGATTCCGCTCGGGGCGGGCGTGGTGATCCCACCGTGGAACTTCCCACTGGCGATCCTGGCCGGGATGACGATCGGCCCTGTGATGGCAGGCAACACCGTCGTCCTGAAGCCCGCCTCCACTACGCCGCTCATCGGGGCCGGCTTCATGGACCTGGTCGAAGAGGCCGGTTTCCCGCCCGGCGTGATCAACTTCCTACCGGGCTCCGGTGCCGAGATGGGCGATGTGCTGGTGGACCACGCCCGTACCCGGTTCATCAACTTCACGGGGTCGAAGGAGGTGGGTCTACGCATCGCCGAGCGCTCCGCCAGGGTGCAACCCGGCCAGAAGTGGCTGAAGCGGGCCTACATGGAGATGGGCGGCAAGGACGCTCTCATCGTCGATGAGACCGCCGACCTCGGGGCGGCCGCCGCCGATGCGGTCCGGTCTGCCTACGGCTTCCAGGGTCAGAAGTGCTCGGCGTGCTCCCGGCTGATCCTGCTGGACGGCATCTACGACGATGTGCTGGAACGGGTCGTGGACATCACCGCAGGGATCGACGTGGGACCCGCAGTCGAGAACCGCCTGATGGGCCCCGTCATCTCCAAGGCCCAGCACACGGCGATCCTCGCCGAGATCGAGGCGGGCAAGGCGGAGGCCGATCTGGTGGCGGGCGGCAACCCGATAGAGATGGACGGCGGCTACTACCTGGAGCCGATCATCTTCGCCGGGGTGGACCCCGGGGCCAGACTGGCGCAGCACGAGATCTTCGGCCCGGTGCTCTCGGTGATCAGGGCGCGGGACTTCGACCACGCAATCGAGATCGCCAACGGCACCGAGTTCGGCCTCACCGGCGGCATCTACTCCCGGGACCGGAGCCGCATCGAGCGAGCCAGGCGCGAGTTCCATGTCGGCAACCTGTACATCAACCGGAAGATCACCGGTGCCCTGGTCGGGGTGCAGCCGTTCGGCGGGTTCAACATGTCGGGCAGCAATGCCAAGGCGGGCGGGCCGGATTACCTGCGGTTGTTCATGGAGATGAAGTCGGTAACCGAGAGGCTGTAGCGGCGGCCCGGGCGCGGGGGAAGCCGCCTCCGCCGTCGCGCGCCTACCCGCCGATGTAGGACATCTCGATTCTGGGCAGGCCTGTGGTTCTGCTGCTGCGGACCTCTGAGTAGCGGTCGTCGCGGGCCGCCCACACCGATGTGAGGTCGGCGGCGATCTCCTCGTCGGTCACCCCGTTGCGCAGCAGCGCCCGCAGGTCGTGGCCGCCGGTGGCGAACAGGCAGGTGTAGAGCATGCCCTCCGCCGACAGCCTGGCCCTGGTGCAGGCGCTGCAGAACGGTTGTGACACCGAGCCGATCACCCCGATCTCCCCCTCGCCGTCTCGATAGCGCCAGCGGTTGGCCACCTCACCCGGGTAGTTGGGGGGCACTGCCTCCAGGGGCATCTCGGCATGGATGGCGGAGACGATCTCGGCGGCCGGCACGACATCGTCGAGGCGCCACCCGTTGCTGTGGCCCACGTCCATGTATTCGATGAATCGCACGATGTGGCCGCTGCCCTTGAAATGGCGGGCGAAGGAGACCACCTCGCCGTCGTTGACCCCCCGCTTGACCATCACGTTCACCTTGATGGGCCCCAGGCCCGCAGCGGCGGCAGCCTCTATGCCCTCCAGGATGCTGCCCACCGGGAAGCCGGCGTCGTTCATGCCCATGAACGTCTCCTCGTCGAGCGAGTCGAGGCTGACCGTGACGCGGTGCAACCCTGCGGCTGCCAGTGCTTCCGCCCGGCGGGCCAGCAGTGTCCCGTTGGTGGTCAAGGTCAGGTCCTCGATGGCGGGGATCGCAGCCAGGCGGGTGATCAGGTCCTCGATGTCCCTGCGCAGCAGCGGTTCTCCGCCGGTCAGACGGACCTTGCGAACCCCCAGGCCGGTGGCGATTCGGGCCACCCGTTCGATCTCCTCGAACGAGAGCAGCAGGTCTCTTGCCAGGAACTCGTAGTCCCGGCCGAACACCTCACGGGGCATGCAATAGGTGCAGCGGAAGTTGCATCGATCGGTGATCGAGATACGCAGGTCCCGCAGCGGCCTGCTCAGGGTGTCGGTCGGAGTCATAGAGAGAGGAGGTTACCGGGGTGCTGAGATCATCCGGCGAAGCGGACCCGGTCGACGACGTTGCCGGATGGGTCCATCAGCAGGGCGGTGTCACCGTCGTTGGACCAAACGGTGTCGGGCCCGAAGCAGTACTCGTGGCGGCCGCACACCGAGTACACGGTCACCGTGTCCCCGGCATCGAGTCTCGTGCCCGCCGGGAACCGGTAGCGGTGGGTCGACGACTCGTCGCGGATAGTCCATCCCTCCAGGTCGACGGCCGTCTCGCCGTCGTTGTGGACCCGGATCGACTCGCCCGTCGCAGGGTCGTCATCGCGCCCCGACGGGTTGCCGTCCACCCGGTCGATGCGCATGCCGGTTCCGAGGGGGCGGCCGCACGCATCGGGTGCCCACATGCCGGAGCGCGCTTCGAAGGCCGCCTGCTCGATGGACAGGAACTCGTCGATGAGCGTGTGGTCGTTGGCGATGGCCATGGCGTGTCCTTCGGCCACCAGTCGGGCATTGACGAACACCTCGCCGGCGCCGACGTACCCGAGCAGTCGGCCGTACTGGTCCCTGCCCGCCGAAACCAATGTCACCGTGCCGGCCTCGACCATGGCGGCGGTGGCGGCGCGGGCCTCGGCCGACCAGCATTCCTGCCGCTCGGGCGTGTTGATGCCCAGCAGGCGAATCTCCTCGACGGCCCCGTTCACTTCGGCCTCGAGGGAATCGCCGTCCAGTACGGCGATCATCTCTATCGGTTCACCACCGGGCATCGCCGCTTCCACCGGGAGGATGTCCACCACCGGAAGAGTGCCGGAGGGTGCCGACGGCGTAGCCGGATCTCCCGAGCAAGCAGCGGCAAGCAGGGCCAACACGACGGTGACACGAACAAATCTCATCGTCGGTCACGGTACTCCACCCCCGGAAGCGATCGTCAAGGAGCAGGCCGTTGCGGCCGATTCAACAGCGGGCGTCCAGAAGGATCTCGAGTGCCATTCGCCAGGGTCAACGGAACCATGCTCTACTACCGCGAGGCCGGTGAGGGAGACCTCGCGGTGTTCATCCACGGCTTTCCACTGGATCACAGCATCTGGCTCGATCAACTCCACGGCCTCGCCCATGTGCGCCACTGCGTTGCGCCCGATCTGCGCGGGTATGGCCGCTCCGACCCCATCGTCGAGCCGTCGCTGACCATGGAGGTCATCGCCGACGACATCGCTGCCCTCATCGAGGCGCTTGGCGCCACCGAGGCCGACATCATCGGAATCTCCATGGGTGGGTATGCCGCCCTGGCTCTCTACGAGTTGCGCCCGGCCATGGTGAGGACACTTTCGCTGCTCGACACCAGGGCCACCCCGGATTCGGTCGAGGCGAGAGCGGCCCGGGATGCACTCGGTGATCAGTTGCTCACCGGGGGCAGGACCAACTTTGCAGGGATGATGCTGACATCCTTGTTGGGGCCGGGGCCGCCCCGTGCTGTGCAGGCACGGGTTCGATCGATGATCGAGGGGACTCGATACGAGACGATGATCGCCTCCCTGGAGGGTATGAAAGACCGGCCTGATCGGTCGGTGCTGCTGCCGCAGATCGCGGTGCCGACCCTGGTGATGGCCGGCGAGCACGATGCACTCACGCCTCCCGCCCAGGCCCGTTCCATGGCTGAATCGATCCCAGGAGCCCGCACCACCGTGATCCCGGGGGCAGGCCACTTGACCCCACTGGAGCGTCCCGACGAGGTCAACTCCGCGCTCAACGAGTTGCTCGAAGGGCGCAAGGTGGTCTGGTGGAAGGAGCAGTGGCAGGCTGGATCTACACCTCC
>CBDUUY010000042.1:0-12651 GCA_965370535.1 uncultured bacterium | reverse complement strand
CTCAAACCGAGTCCACAGCCCCCGACGAACCCCACTTCTTCATCACCCACCTAGATCTTGGACGCCTGAGTGATCTTCAATTCGGTTGTTTTCGCGGTATTCCTCGCCGTGATCTTCGCGGTGTATTGGACTGTTCCCGTCCGGTTCCGGAACCCGATCCTGCTGGTCGGCTCCTACGTGTTCTACGGGTGGTGGGATTGGCGTTTCCTGTCGCTGCTGGTCATCTCCACGGCGGTGGATTACACGATCGGGCGTCGCATGGCCCGCACCGAGGACAAGGGCCCCCGTACCCGGTTGTTGATCCTGAGTTCGATCGTCAACCTGGGCATCCTCGGCATTTTCAAGTACTCCAACTTCTTCATCGACAGCCTGTCGTCGCTGACATCGTCGATCGGCCTGGGGGAACTGAACCCGGCACTCCACGTGGTACTGCCGGTGGGTATCTCCTTCTACACCTTCCAGACGCTGTCGTACACCTTCGACGTGTACCGGCGGCGGATCTCGCCGACTCGCAACCTCTTGGACTTCGCCACCTACGTGGCGTACTTCCCCCAACTAGTGGCAGGGCCGATCGAGCGGGCCCAGCGCCTGCTGCCACAGATCAGCGACCGGGCACGGCGTATGCCCCAAGGCGCCCCACTGCAGGGTGCCCTGCTGCTGATCCTGCAAGGCCTGTTCAAGAAGGTCGTGCTCGCCGACGGGGTGGCGGTGGTGGCCAACGAGGTGTTCTCAGCCCCCAACGACTACTCGTGGCTCGGGGCTTCCCTCGGGGTGCTGGCCTTCGGCATCCAGATCTACGGAGACTTCTCGGGCTACACCGACATAGCCAGGGGCGTCAGCCGCCTGTTCGGCATCGAACTGGTCGTCAACTTCCGCCAGCCCTACCTGTCACGCAACATCACCGAGTTCTGGCGCCGCTGGCACATCTCGCTGTCGGACTGGCTGCGCGACTACCTCTACGTCCCCCTCGGCGGCAACCGGGGCGGATTGACGAGAACCCTCCGCAACCTGATGGTGACGATGCTGCTCGGCGGCCTGTGGCACGGCGCATCATGGAACTTCGTGATGTGGGGCGGCCTGCACGGCGCCTTCCTGATAACCCACCGGCTCACCACGGGTGGCCACACCAGCAAGGCCGCAATCCAACGGCGGGACATCCCCGCCATCCTGCTGACGTTCGTGGTGGTCCACATCGCCTGGGTGTTCTTCCGGGCCGACACGTTCACCGACGCCTTCGACCTGCTGCGACGGATGTTCACCTTCGCCGACGGCATCACCTCTGAAGCCGACCTGATGCTCATCCTCATCCTCGGAGGTGTCACCCTCGGCGTGGATCTATTCACCACGATGAACCCCAACCCCATCAGGATGCTGCAGCGGTTCCCAACCCTCGCAGGAGCCGCAGTAGCAGCCGCGATAACCGCCATCGTCGTCTTCTCCGGTGGCACCCCCGAACCCTTCATATACTTCCAATTCTGATGAGACGCCTACTCGCCACGGCCGTCTTCCTCGTCACACTCCTCACAGCCTGTGCAGACGACGACGGTCCCGACGCCTCCGAGCAGTTCGCCGCGGACGTGATCTCTCAGGTGGACGCGGCGCTCGGCGCACAGAGCACCACCGTCGAGGAAGACATCGTGGTCCCGGAAGGATGCTCCCTGGTCATCGAGGTAGACGAGTACGGATTCGAAGTCGAGATCGTCCGCTGTCCCGACACCGCCGTGGAGACCACCGAACCGGGTACCGGTAGTCCGGTGGAGCAGGTGACGGCGTCCACCGTCGCCACGGGCGGAGACCTTCCGCTCGGCGAGTGGCTGGGGTCCGTGGACGCCCGCAACCTGGCGCGTCGAATCCGCAACGGCTTGATCATGCAGACCGGGTGCAGCGGTGATCTCACCGAGTTGAGGGAGGCTGGCGACCTCGCAGCGGCCTCCCCCGAAGAGGTGCGCACCCCTCTTCGCGAGGCAATCGCCGCTATGGAACGATCAGCGATGGCCTGCAATGTCGACCCCGATGCCCAGCTCACCGAACTCGACGCCGCACTGGACGCATTCGGCGAGTTCACGACGATCGTCGAGGAGCACCACGGTGGATGAACGACCGACCCCCCGCCTCGGACGGCTCGCCGCCCTCTTCTCCCTGGGCCTGGTGGCGGTGATAGGCCTGGCCGAGGCGACGGCGAGGATGGCCCAGGCGGCGGGTCCGCCGGTGCTGCGTTGGTACGACGCAACGGCCCAGTTGAAGGTCGTCCAGATGGAAGATCTCGGGCAGGCCGACGTCGTCTTCGCAGGCACCTCCATGGCGTGGCAGGGATTGGTGCCAGAGGTGTTCACCGCCGCGGATCCGGACGGCCGATCGGCCTACAACGCAGGGCTCGCCGGTGGCGTGCCGGTGGTCACCGAACCCTGGCTGCTCGATCAGGTGATTCCCCGGCTGGAGCCGGATCTGGTGATCTGGGGGCTGTCGAGCCTGGACCTCTCGGTCTCGTACGGCGCCGACAACCTCGAGCGGTACAAGGACGCTCTCGAGACGCGTAGCGGTTGGCTTGCATCGGTGGAACGGGTCTCGAGCCGTGCGTCGGCTCTGGTGGGCTACCGATCGATCCTGCGGGACCCCGAATCTCTCTTCGGGGCGGAGAGGAGCCGGGTCGAGTCGGATCTGGCCGGGAGTGCCCTCATCCTCGGCGCAGGTGGCGAACGGCGCTCCTTCGAGTTCGATGTCTCCGATACCCGTCGGGACCAGGTCGCCGCCCGAGTTCGCGGCTTCGCCATCGACGGGACCGACATCGCGGCCATCCACCGCACCATCGCAGCCCTCGATGATCGCGGCATCGAACTGATCCTCGTCGAGCTGCCGGCACCCGACCGCTACGTCGATCTCCACCCCAACGACCAGGCCGACCTGAACCGGGTTCACGCCACCATCGTCACCATCGCAGACCTCACAGACACCCGGCTCATCGACCTCCGTCACGGCTACACCGATGACGACTACGTGGATTACACCCACCTGGACGAATCCGGGGCTCGAGCCCTCACAGCGGAGCTCGCCGGCCGCCTGATCGGCACCATCCAGGGGATCGGCGAGCCGCCGCAGCCGGTTCTCGATGCCGCTCAGCGGAGGGCCGTCCTGGAGACCACAGCGAGGACGGTGGACACCAACGACACCGTGTACCACTACCTGCTGGACGGCGAGCCCAGGGGTGGGAGCTCGGAGCTCTGGTGGAGACCCGCCCACTACGGCCACTCCCGGGATCTGGCGACCGGCGCGGCAGGCGACGGATTCGATGTGCTCATGGTCGGCGATTCCCGGATGCTCAACGCCGGTGACCCCGGGTTGTTCACCGAACTCAGCGGGCGTGCCGCCTACAACGGGGGACTCCCCAACGCGGGGCCGGAGGTGATCGATGCCTGGCTCCGCCAGCAGGCGGTGGACCTCGTCGGCCCCGGCCTCGTCATCTATGGGATCGTGCCCCAGCAGATACGGGTCTCCTGGGAATTGGAAGGTTCCTGCATGGCCGACATGAGTCGCTGGGATGAGGGACTGGCACTCCGGATCGGCGCGTTTGGGCCGGTCGAGGCTCTGCAAGGGGAGGATTTCGCCTCACTCGCCTTCGGGAATCCGCCGGCGATCGAGCCGAGCACCGTGTCCCCCATCCATCGCCTCTATCGCTCTGATTTCTCGATCCTGGGCCAGCGGGATGCCTTCGAGCAAGCCGACGAGCAAACCATCCTCGACTGGGCGGCGGAACTCGCCGAGTTGGAGACCCGGCGCTTCAAGTGGTGTGAGGGACGTGTCGATCAGTACGCAGAGACGATCTCGTGGCTCACCGGCCAGGGGATCGATGTCGTCTCGGTGATCCTTCCGATTCGTCCCGAGTACGCAATCCAGTGGGGCCCCGAGGAATGGGATGTGACGCTGGAGGAGTTGAGGCGCATCGCAACCGAGGCGGGGAGCACCGCCGTCATCGACTTCAACGATCTCCTGGCCCTGGACCAGTACCGAGACCAGTGGCATGCCAATCCGGCCGGAGCGGAGGTCTTCACACGGACGCTGGTCCGGGAACTCGCCGCCCACGGCCTCTGACCACCCGGCAAACCCCCGGTTCCCCCTGCCGTTCGCCGCGACGGCCTGCCTCGCCGGATCTCCTCTTCCGTACCCGGCGGAGGTCTTGGCGCCGTGCTTCCGGCAGAATGAAGGGTGATGCACGAACTGCTGATCGATCTGGCCCGAGACGGGCGGGTGCTCCAGGCGAGCGACGAGTACCTGAACCCTGCCGAGCGTCTGCTGGACCCGGCCGAACCGGTGGCCGATCCCGGCCGCTCCGGCGGCAAGGGGGTGTGGCTGGACGGCTGGGAGACCCGCCGGGTGAGGCCTCCAGGCCACGAGTGGGTGATCATCCGCCTGGGCCTGCGGGGGATACTGCATCACGTCGTAGTCGACACCACGTACATCACCACCAGCCTGCCTGCGGCCTGCTCTGTGGAAGCCATCGACCTGCCGGGAGACCCGAACCTGGTCGAACTGATGCGCAATCGCAGCCTCTGGACCGAAGTGGTGCCCCGCATCGCCCTACGAGGGAGCGGCCGCCACGCCTTCATCGTGGGCGATGTCACCGCCAGCCACCTGCGCCTGGTGATCTATCCCGACGGCGGCGTGGCCCGCATCCGGGCGCTCGGCGACCCCCTGCCTCCCGCAGGCCTCGCCGACCGTGGCGAAGTGGACCTGGCGGCCATCGAACACGGTGGCAGGGTCGTCGACGCCTCCGACATCCTCACCTCGTCGCCCAACCTGATGCTCGGGACCGGCGACGCCCGCGACCACGCGGACGGGTGGATGACCCGGCGCCACCGCGGCAACGGCCATGAGTGGGCGGTCGTGCGCCTGGCAGGCCGGGGCACCGTGGAGCGGATCACCATCGACACCCGCCGTTTCGCCGGCGATTCGCCGGAGTCCGTCGCGGTGATGGCAATCGACGCCCCCGGAGCATCGTCCGCCGACCCGACGGGCACGGATTGGGTTCCCCTGCTGCCACACACCCCGGTAGAGGCCGGCGCCCGCAACCGATTCGACGACCTGGAGGAAGTCGGCCCGGTCACCCACCTGCGCCTGGACCTCCACCCCGACGGCGCCGTCGCCAGGTTCCGGGCACACGGCACCGCCGATTCGGGATGGGACACAGCCGGGTAGCCCTGGCCGGTGGCGTTGGTGATGTTGAGGGCGAAGCAGAGGCGTCTCCGGCAAGGACTTCGGACGAAAACGCACTTCGCCGTGCGTCGAGGACGAGGACACAGCCAGAGGCGTCACCGGCCGTCCTCAACGCGGCAAACGTTGCCGGTCGGGGGACAGTGCCCTGGCCGGTGGCGTTGGTGATGTTGAGGGCGAAGCAGAGGCGTCTCCGGCAAGGACTTCGGACGAAAACGCACTTCGCCGTGTGTCGAGGACGAGGACACAGCCAGAGGCGTCACCGGCCGTCCTCAACGCGGCGAACGTTGCCGGTCGGGGCACCAGCCACTATGCGGTTCGCAACCGCTTCCAGGCCTCCCAGCCGGGGCCGGCGCTGAGCCAGAAAAGAGCCGTGACGATCACCGCCGACGCCAGGCACCACAGGCAGGTGGCGCCGATCACGAACGGCTCCAGGAAGGTCAGATAGACAGAGAAGGCGACGCCGACCGTTGTCCCGGCCGCCATCGCCACCCTGGCCCAGTCGGACCAGGGGGCCCGGTTCAACCTCGTGACGAGCCATGGGCCCATGATCGCCGCATAGCCGGCCAGGCCGATGATCCCTATCGGGATGAACCCGAATAGCAGGGCGAACTTGCTCTCCTGGACCGCATTGCAGTTCCCCACGGGGCCGCACACCGCTTCGTTGCCACTGGTCTCGACATAGGTGAGGTAGACGGCCACTATCACTCCTACAGCGGCCAGGACCGGGATCAGCCAGACAAACCCAGGACCGATTCCCCGCCGCCCCAGCAGCATCCCGACGGCGAGCAGACTGGCCAGCATGCCGGCCAGCACGATGACGGCCAGGATGTTGCCTGCCAGGTCGCTGCGGAACTTCTCACCGACAGTGTTGGCCTGCTCTCCGTAGACGCCCTCCGAAGTGCCTTCCGTCGAACCGACATCAGGGAACGAGTCCGCGACCGTCGTGAGGGTCGTCGAGTCGGGCACGGTCGTATCCGTCCCGGCCGGCACCGTCGTATCCACCACCCCCGGATTGGGTTCGGTGGAGGGGATGGTCTCCAGAGCGGCATCGAGGCCTTCGAACGCCGGCCAGTCGATCCCTCCGGCCGCCAGGCCGCTCTCGATCAGGCCGGGGAGGTAGGCGGGAATGTCCCCAGAGCCCACGAACACCTCGTCGCCCACGATCAGACGGGGCACCCCCATCATCCAGTCGGGCATTTCCAGCGCTTCGGCGGAAGAGCGGTAGATGCCGGCCCCTTCAGCGATGGAGACATCGATCAGCATTATCTCCAGTGTCCCGTTGGTGACCAGGTAGAAGGAGACCTCCTCGATCGGCACGCTCTCATCGAAGAACACCTCGGGAGTACCCCCGTTGGCATCAAAGATGCCGGGCAGATGCTCATTGATCACAATGTGGCAGTGCCCGCAGGAGGGCGAGTAGAACAGCAGTGCCCTCACCACCGGATCCTCCTGAGCGGATGCGGTCGGGACGGCCGTTACCAGCAGCATGGCGGCGACCAGGAGGATTCTGGATAGTCGTCTCATGTGGTTCAGCTTCCGCCTTCGAAGGGTGTCCCGATAGGGACCATCGGCCCGATCACGAGCCGTGTGGATCTATGACGCAGAGGTTCGGCAGGGTGCGGTACCTCTCGGCGTAGTCCAGTCCGTAGCCGACCACCCAGGCATCGGGAATCTCGAAGCCGATGTAGTCGGCCTCGACATCCACCTCGCTGCGATCGGGCTTGTGCAAGAGAGTGCAGGATTTGATGCTGGCGGCACCACGAGCACCCAGCAGGCGCAGCAGGTACGACAGCGTCTGCCCGGTATCGACGATGTCCTCCACCACCAGCACGTCCTTGCCGCCTATGGCATGACGGACGTCCATGATCAGCCGGACCGCCCCCGACTCGTCACTCTCCCTTTCCCCGTAGGACGACACTGCGAGGAACTCCACCCGATGGGGGATGGTGAGCCGCCTGACCAGGTCGGCCAGGAAGATGAACGAACCTTTCAGCACCCCGATCAGCACCAATTCCTCGGTGCCGGCATAGTCCTCATCGATGCTGGCAGCCAACTCGCCGATACGAGTGGCGATCGAGTCGGCCGAAATGAGCTCAACAGGTGGTTTCACAAGCGATCAGATTAGCCCCCATGCCAATTCAGGCGGCACAACTCCGGATATCGGGACCGGACCGCTTGACACGACCGGGGGCGCCGTGTTTGAGTAGTCGTCGGCGCAATGCCGGAGGTGTTCGATGATCAGGTATAGAACCAACCCACCGATCCGGTGAACAGGCGGAGTTCCCCCGCCACCCCGGGCCGTTCGTAACCAGGCCCGACCTCCTTCTATCCCTTTGACCATCAGTGCGCGCCGTATGCGCACGCTGCACCGAGGAGCGCCATGATCCCGGTACGCGCCTACTGGAGACTGCTGAGCGAATACCTGCGGCCGCTGCGCGGCCGGGTAATCCTGCTCAGCGTGCTTCTCCTGACGGGCATCTCCTTCCAGATGATCAATCCCCAGTTGATCCGTCGTTTCATCGACGGTGCCTCGGAGGACACCGACCTGTCGGTACTGCTGTGGCTGGCGGGCGGATTCATCCTGCTGGCCGTGAGCCACCAGGTATTGACGGTCGTCTCCACTTACCTTGCGGAGCATGTCGGTTGGACTGCCACCAACGAGATGCGGGCACGTCTCGCCGACCACGTGCTGCATCTGGACATGGGGTTCCACAAGACGACGACACCGGGTGCGTTGATCGAACGCATCGACGGCGATGTGACCACCCTGTCCAACTTCTTCTCGAAGTTCATCATCTACGTCGCCGGCAACCTGGTGTTGATCATCGGCGTGCTGGCTCTGCTGTGGCGGGAGGCGGTGCAGGTGGGCTTCGGGCTGACACTGTTCGCCATCGCCGCCATGCTGATGATGATGAGGGTTCAGGCTTTCGCCATGCCCTGGTGGAAACAGGTCAGGGCCCGCAGTGCCGAGTTCCACGGGTTCATAGGTGAACAGATGGGCGGCACCGAGGACGTCAGGGCCAACGGTGCAGTCCCGTACATGATGCATCGGTTCACCCGCATCGTCAGGGCGTGGTTGCCCGAGGCGGTCAGGGCCCGGATGGGTTTCGCCGGCCTCTGGGCCACCGGCATCGTGTCGTACATCGTCGGCATGGCCCTGGTGTTCTGGCTTGGATGGCGCATGTTGGGCGACGGCCGCCTCACCATCGGCAGCGTGTACCTGATCTTCCACTACACGGAGATGATCCGGCACCCCATGGACCAGATCAGGGAACAGATGGGCGACCTCCAGAAGGCAGGCGCCGGCATCGCCAGAGTCGAGGAACTGTTCGACCAGGCCAGCAGGCTCGACACCACAGGCGGCCTGAAGCTGCCGGACGGCCCGCTGTCGGTGGAGTTCGACGATCTCGAGTTCGCCTATGAGGACGACGCCTCGAGTGGCGAGTCGGTGCTGCACGACATCAAACTCACGATCGGCGCAGGCCGGGTGGTCGGTGTGCTGGGCCGAACCGGCAGCGGCAAGACGACGATCGCCAGGCTGCTGACCAGGCTCTACGACCCCATCAAAGGTGAGTTGCGCCTGGGAGGCCTCCGTGTGCCGGATGCCGACATCCATGACCTGCGCTCCCGGGTGGGAATGGTCACTCAGGAGGTGCAGTTGTTCCGGGCCACGGTGCGCGACAACATGACGTTCTTCGACCCCGATGTGGACGATGAGCGGCTGTGGGGAGTCCTGTCGGACCTCGGCCTCAGCGATTGGGTGGCAAGCCTTCCCCATTCTCTCGACACGATGCTGGAGGCGGGCGGCACCGGATTATCGGCAGGCCAGGCGCAGTTGCTGGCACTGGCTCGCATCTTCCTGAGGGATCCGGGCCTGGTGATCCTCGACGAGGCCTCGTCGCGGCTCGACCCGGCCACAGAGATGCTCATCGAGCGGGCGGTAGATCGCCTGCTCGAAGACAGGACCGGCGTGGTCATCGCCCACCGCCTGGCAACGGTGGAACGCGCCGACGACATCCTCATTCTCGACCGCGGGCGCGTCGTCGAGTTCGGGGAGCGAACGGCGCTGGCCGCAGATCCCCGATCCCGGTTGTCCCAACTGATGGAGGCCGGCATGGAGGAGGTGCTCGGATGACGACACGACCGGCCACTACCAGGACCCCAACCGCCCGCATCGGGTGGCGGTTGATCAAGAACCAACCGGGGCGATACGTCGGCATCGCATTCCTGTGGTCGACGATCTGGGTGATGCCGGTGATCCCGGCGTTGATCACCCGTGCCTTCTTCGATCGGATCAGCGGCGAAGCCGAGGCCGGGTTCACCGTACCGACGCTGATCGCCCTGATGCTCGGCTACGGCGTTGCACGACTCGCTGTGATGTTGCTGGGCATGTGGACCGATGTGCACTTCATGTTCCGGACCGGCACCCAATTGCGCCGCAACATGCTGGCCAGGGTCTTCGAGATGCCGGGGGCCCAGGCGGTGGAGCGTTCGGCGGGGGAGGTCATCAGCCGGTTCAGGGAGGACGTGGACGAGACCGAGGAGTCCCTGTCGTGGACGGTGGACATGATCGGCATCACCTTGTTCTCGATCGTTGCGCTGTCGCTGCTGATCTCCATCGACGGCAGGGTCACGCTGTTCGTATTCGCCCCCACAGTGATAGTGATCTACATCGCCGCCCAGGCCCGCAAGCGGATCCGCCGCTATCGGGAGGCCGCCCGGGTTGCCACCGGGCACATCACCGAGGCACTTGGAGAGACCTTCGGGTCGGTCCAGTCGATCAAGGTGGCCGGTGCCGAAGCGTCGATGATCAACCACTTCCGGGGGTTGAACGATGTGCGGCGCATCGCCATGGTGCGCGACCGGGTGCTGACCTCGATGTTGGAGTCGGCGTTCTGGAACACCGTCAACATCGGAACCGGCCTGATCCTGATCGTGGCGGCCAGGGGGATGGCATCCGGCGACTTCACGGTGGGCGACTTTGCCTTATTCACCTACTTCCTGGTCTTCGTCAGCGATGCGGTGTTCGTGCTGGGCCTGTTCATCGCCAGGTTCCAACAGGCCGGCGTGTCATTCGGCCGCATGATCGAGTTGTTGCGCGGTGCACCGCCCCTGAGCCTGGCCCGCAAGCACGACCTGTATCTGATCGGTGACCTGCCCGATCCGGACATCCCACTGCCTGAGGTCGATCCGCTGCGAGAACTGCGGGTCGAGAGCCTGTCGTTCCGCTACCCGGGCAGCGAGGCCGGGATCGAGAACATGGACCTGACCCTGACCGGGGGTTCGTTCACCGTTGTGACCGGCAGGGTCGGTGCCGGGAAGACGACGCTGCTGCGCGCCATCCTCGGATTGGTGGAAACCGACTCGGGCACGGTGCACTGGAACGGGGAGATCGTGGACGACCCCGCCGGGTTCTTCATTCCACCCCGGTCGGCCTATACGCCACAGGTTCCAAGGCTGTTCTCGATGTCGCTGCACGACAACTTGCTGATGGGCAGGGCCGATCTGGAGGACCGCCTCGATACCGCAATCCACAGCGCGGTGATGGGACCCGACCTCGATGACATGCCCGAAGGCCTCGACACCATGGTGGGGCCGCTCGGAGTACGCCTCTCCGGCGGCCAGGTGCAACGTTCGGCGGCCGCCCGCATGTTCGTGAGGGACCCGCAGTTGCTGGTGTTCGACGACCTGTCGAGCGCCCTGGACGTCGAGACCGAGCGCATCCTGTGGGATCGCTTGTTCACCGAACGGGCCGGGGTGACCAGCCTCGTGGTGTCGCACCGCAGGCCGGCCCTGCAGCGAGCCGACCAGATCGTCGTCGTCGAAGCCGGCCGCATCTCCGCCGCCGGCACCCTCGACGAACTGCTAGAGGTCGAGAGTTTCCGCAGCCTCTGGAACCGGGACACCGCCTGACGCCACCCATCTCTTCTCCCCCGCCCCGGCGGGGGAGAGAAAGAGACCACGCCCGCCGCCGAGGGGAAGAGCAGTGGCCCACCTTCCTCCTCAGCTGCCCGTAGGCTCGGGGTATGTCGACATTGCTGGTCCGCGACGCTGAGGTCCTGGTCACCATGGACCCGGAACGGCGGGAGATTCGCGGCGGCGGCCTGTTCGCCCGCGACGGCTTCATCGAATCCGTCGGTACGAGTGACACCCTTCCGGCCACCGCCGACGAGGTCCTCGATGCCTCCGGCCTGCTGGTGCTCCCGGGCCTGATCAACACCCACCACCATCTCTACCAGACCCTCACCAGGGCGGTCCCCGGCGCCCAGGACGCCGGCCTCTTCGACTGGCTTCGGGTCCTCTACCCGATCTGGGCCAGGATGACCCCCGACGACGTAGACATCTCCACCCGCACCGGACTCCTGGAACTGGCCCACAGCGGGTGCACCACGGCGTTCGATCAGCACTACCTGTGGCCCAACGGATCCTCGGTGGATGATCAGGTGGCGGCCGCCCACGAGATCGGAATCCGCTTCCACGTTTCGCGCGGCTCGATGAGCCTGGGGGAGAGCGACGGCGGACTCCCGCCGGATTCGGTTGTCGAGGCAGAGGACGACATCCTCGCCGACTGCGTGCGGGTGATCGACGAATACCACGACCCTTCGCCGGGGTCGATGACCCAGGTGGCGCTGGCGCCCTGCTCGCCGTTCTCGGTGACCCCCGACCTGATGCGCCAATCCGTCGAGTTGGCCCGCGACAAGGGAGTGCGCCTGCACACCCACCTGGCCGAGACCAAGGACGAGGAAGACTTCTGCCTCGAGACCTTCGGCGCCAGTCCGGTGCAGTACGCCGAGGACCTGGGGTGGGCCGGACCCGATGTCTGGTTTGCCCATGGGATATTCGTGAATGACGCCGAGATCGCCCGGATGGCCGCCGCCGGCACCGGGGTGGCCCATTGCCCCTCCTCGAACATGCGTCTTGCCTCGGGGATCGCCCCGGTGGCTCGGTACCTGGACGCCGGGGTCCCCGTCGGCCTCGGGGTCGATGGTTCGGCCAGCAACGACGGCAGCCACATGCTCGGCGAGGCCCGCCTCGCCATGCTGCTGGCACGCCTGGCGTCGTCACCCGGCCTGGGATCAGGTCCGCAGATGGCGGCGCGCACCGCCCTCGAGATGGCCACGCTGGGCGGAGCAAAACTGCTCGGCCGGGACGACATCGGGTCGCTGTCACCCGGGAAGTGCGCCGATTTCTTCACCCTCGACCTGACCCGTATCGAGTACGCCGGGGCACTGCACGACCCGGTCGCGGCCGCTCTGCTGTGCTCTCCGGTCTCGGCCAGCCACACCTACACCCAGGCCAAAGCGATCATCTCCGGCGGCGAATGCACTTGCCTGCTTCACGAGCAACACTGGATCGACAAGCACAACCGTGCCGCACGGCGGTTGGTCGGCGGCGACTGAACTCCGCCGGTGCGGTAGTTTCGGGTCGATGGAGATCACCAGG